>DASXAN010000676.1:0-3897 GCA_036406755.1 Gemmataceae bacterium | reverse complement strand
ATCACCTGGTCGGCCCCCGGCCGGGCGCGGGTGGACCTGACGAGCTTCCGGGCCGACTTCACCCCGGCCAACGGCATGCTCTTCGTCAGCCCCAACTCGTCGGACAACAACGCCAACATCATCGCCGCCCTGCCCAACGGGAACGGGTGGGACATCGCCGTCCGCGAGGACAACAGCACGGACACGACCGGCAACACGTTCACCGCCATGGCCGACTCCGAGTTCCAGTTCATGTACGTGGACTACCGGTACGCCGGGGTAATCGGCGCCCAGATCAACGGCGGCACCGGGGCGACGACCCACGGGGCCGGCAGCTTCACCCTGACCCGCCTGGGCACCGGCACCTACGGCCTGACCATCCCGGGCAAGGTGGACACCAGCGGCACGCTGATGCTGACCGTCGCCGGGGCGCAGGCCGGCTCGCCGACCCTGCCGAGCCGGTCGTTCCTGTCCTACCAGTTCGACGCGGCCAACAACCGGTTCGTCATCCAGGCCCGCCAGCTGACGACCGGGTCCAACCCGTTCGGCCAGGACTCGGTCCTGACCGACACCGACTTCGACTTCGCCTGGGTGGACTACGCCAACGCCATGCGGCCCGCCCTGCCGCCGACCGTCCAGGCCGTGCAGGTGGACGCCGGCGGCCTGCAGCGGTCGTCGGTCCGCAGCATGACGGTGACGTTCGACTCACCCGTCACCTTCCCGAGCGGGGCCGCGGCCGCCTTTCAGCTGACACGGACCGGCCCGACCGGGCCGACCGGCACCGTCGCCCTGACGCCGACCGTCTCGACCGACGCCCAGGGGCGGACGGTCGTCGTCCTGACCTTCTCCGGCCAGTTCGCCGAGACGAACACCGCCACCGGCGTCAACCCGTCGCTGGTGGACGGCAAGTACACGCTGACGATCAATTCCGCCGCCGTGACCGGGGCGGGCGGGGTGGCGCTCGACGGCAACAACGACGGCACCTCCGGCGGGGACTACACCCTGGCGACGCACCGGCTGTTCGGCGACGTGGACGGGGACGGCGACGTGGACCTCTTGGACCTGAACCCGCTGGTGCCCGCCCTGTTCGGCGTGGTGGGCCAGCCGAACTACAACCCGGCCTTCGACTTCGAGGGGGACGGCGACGTGGACCTCCTGGACCTCAACCAGTTCGTCCAGCGGCTGTTCCTCTCCGGCTACACCCCGTGAGCCGCCGCCGGCGCAGCCCCGGTCCCGTCCCGCCCGGGACGGGGCCGGGCCGCGGGTGGCGGCCGGCCCGGGCGGGTGCTAGGATTGCGCGGACTCCCCACCGCCCGCCCCCGGAGCCGCCATGCCGCCGTCGCTCGCCAAGCTCGTCGCCCCGTACCGCGTCACCAAGGGCAAGAAGTTCCGCTTGGCCGACCACGACCCGGCCGACATCGCCGGCCTGGGGCGGAAGTTCAAGGCCACGGCCCAGGAGCTGATGCGGGAGGGCATCGCCCGCCTGACCGAGCTGCAAGACAAGCTCTACGCCGACAACCGCTGGGGGGTGCTGCTGATCTTCCAGGCGATGGACGCGGCCGGCAAGGACAGCGCCATCAAGCACGTCATGAGCGGGGTGAACCCGCAGGGGTGCCAGGTCTACTCGTTCAAGGCCCCGTCGGCGGAGGAGCTGGACCACGACTACCTCTGGCGGACGACGCGGTGTCTGCCGGAGCGGGGCCGGATCGGCATCTTCAACCGCTCCTACTACGAGGAGGTGCTGGTCGTCCGCGTCCACCCGGAGCTGTTGGCCCGGGAGAAGCTGCCGGCCGACCTGGTGACGGACCGCATCTGGGGGCAGCGGTTCGAGGACATTGCGGCGTTCGAGAAGTACCTGAGCCGCAACGGCGTGTGCGTGCGGAAGTTCTTCCTGAACGTGTCGAAGAAGGAGCAGAAGAAGCGGTTCCTGGCCCGGCTGGACGAGCCGGAGAAGAACTGGAAGTTCTCGGCCGCGGACATCGCCGAGCGGGCGCACTGGTCGGACTACATGGCGGCGTACGAGGACATGATCGGGCACACGGCGAGTGCGGCGGCGCCGTGGTACGTGGTGCCGGCGGACCACAAGTGGTTCACGCGGCTGGTGGTGCTGGCGGCGGTGGTGGACGCCCTGGACGGCTTGGGGCTGAGCTACCCGAAGGTGACGGCGGCGCAGCGGCAGGCGCTGAAGGCGGCCCGGACGGAGCTGACCAGGTGACGGGCGCGCCGTACCCGTCACGACCGCGCCTGGCCTCGCTCGACGGCAGCTTCCCAAGTCGCGTCACGGACGGCCCGCCGGGGCAAGTGCGTCGATCGCGGAGTGCGACCCGATCGGGTGCCCACCGACGAGAGCAAGTGGGACGACGAACCCGGGTGGCCCTCCCCCAAGGCGGTGTCTTTTCTAGCGGCCCCGCCGGCCGCCGGGACTACTACGTCACCGCATCGACCGGCCGCGGCGGCTGGCGGCGGCGCCGCCGCCCGGCCGCAGGGGCCCCGGCCGGGTGCGTTGGGGCGGAGGTACCCCCCACCGGCGCGGCGACCCCCGCCACGGTGTCGGTCGGCGGGGCGAGGGTGTCGGCCGGGTTCGTGCTGGGACGGGCGAGCAGGTCGTCGCACACCTTGAGTAGCTGGTCAAACGCCGCGCGGGCGCCCGCCACCAGCGCCCGCTCCACCGGCGCCAGCGGCCGGGGCAGCCCGGCCCGGTTGAGCAGCCGGAGGATGTGCATCACCACCAACTCGTCCGTGTACGCGGCCGTTCCGGCGACCCCGCCCGCGGCCGCGGGGTGGGAGGGGACCGGCTGGGCGGTCGGAGTCGTGCCGTACGGCAGTTGGGACGGGAGTGTCATGGCGAGGTCTCGGCGATGCGGGCGACGTCTCCGGGCACGGCCCGGGCGCAGGTTACTGGTACTTCGTCAGCCAGTGGTCGATCAGGGCCTTGAGCGCGGGCGAGACCCGCAACCCGCTGCCGAGGTTGTCGGGCATGCCGCCGGCGCGGTTGTCGTAGGAGGTGTGGACGCCGACCGCCACGGCCCCACCGGCCCCGGCCGCCCAGACCGGCCCGCCGCTCATCCCGGCCAGGGTCCGCATCGGGTAGAACAGCCGGGTCTGCCAGAACGGCTGCCAGAACGGCGGGAAGGTCGCCGTCGTCGGCCCCCCGTACAGCTCGCCGACGACGAACGCCGGGAAGTCCGGGTCGTTCGGATACCCCGCCACGTTCAGGTCGGACCCCGCCGCGCCCGAGTCGACCGGCAGGGGCGGCACGCCGGCAACCGCCTGTTGGAGGGCCACGACCCCCAAATCATACCCGGACAGGCCCCGGTCCGGCGAATGTGCGTCCCCGGGTGAGCCGTCCGCGTGACTGACCCACGGGTCGGCGACCTCGGAGCCGCGGTTGCCGATCGGCGGCAGGTCCGGGAAGAACGCCATCAGGCCGGACGCCCAACCGCCGTGCCACGGGTCGAAGATGTTGTGCGCGGCCGTCAGCACCACCCGCGGGCCGATCAGGAACCCGGTCCCGCTCGCCCCCGGGAACGTCGGGAACGACCACGCCAACCGACAGACGTTCCGGGACTTGTGCAGGTCGAGGTGTTCGGGAAAGGGCGGCATGGACGCGTCCCGAGGGCGAGGGCCGTGCGTCGCCCCCGACCGCTCCGGGTCCACCGGCTGACCACGACGGTTTCGCGCTTGGCGGTGCCTGGGGTGGATTTGACCACGGCCCTGGCGGCGGGTCAATCCGCCCTTCGGCAGGCCGGCTCGAACCGGCGGAGACGGGCCGGCCCCCGCCGGCGCAGCCCGCGTAACCGGACCGACCCGGCGGACTCGGGCGGTCCACCCTGGCGGGTCCGGTTCCGGGGCCTCACTCCTCCGGCGTGGTCCCCCCCGGTCGGGTCGGCGGTGGCGGCGGCGGCACCACCGGTGCCG
>DASXAN010000675.1:0-3619 GCA_036406755.1 Gemmataceae bacterium | reverse complement strand
CGTGGACCGACCGTGGATGGTATCGCCGGCGGCCGGCCGGGGCAACGGCCCGGCCCGGGGTCTTCTTGCACCCCGGCGTCACGCCGATTAATTTAGGCGTCAGGCCTCGTCGAACGACCCCGGAAGGAGGGACGGCCGATGACCCGGTTCCTGCCCGCGGTGTGGTGTGCCTGCCTGGCGGCGGCGGTCGCGGCCGCCCCCGCCGACGACCCGAAGCCGACCGACGCCGACCGGCTGGTGCAGCAACTCGGGGCCGCCCGCCACGCCGACCGGGAGGCGGCCGCCCGGGCCCTCGACGCCCTCGGCCCGGCCGCCCTGCCGGCGCTGCGCGAGGGGGTCAAGAGCAGCGACCCCGAGGTCCGCCGCCGGGCCGGCGAGCTGCTCGCCAAGCAGGAGCGGCGGGCCGAGTCGGCCGCCGCGCTGGCCGCGACCAAGGTCCACGTCAAGGCCGCCGACGCGCCGCTGGCCGACGTCGTCCGCGACCTGGAGCGGCAGTCGAAGGTGCGCATCCTGCTGGCCCGCGAGCCGGTGGACCTGCCCGCCCGCCGCGTCACCGTCGACACCGGCCCGACGAGCTTCTGGGAGGCGCTCGCCGCCGTCTGCCGCACGGCCAAGGTGTCGATCCGCCCCGGCACGCTGGACCCGGCCCCGGCCGACGACGCGGCCGGCGGGCTCGGGGTGGCGGTGCCGGCGGCCCCGGCCGTGGTGCAAAACGCGGCCGGCGGCGTCGTGGTGTTCAGCGGCACGTCGCTGGCCCCGGCCGACGAGCCGCTGGTGCTGCAAGACGGCGCGTTGCCGGAATACCCGACGGCGTATCTGGGGGCGGTGCGGGTGCGGCTGATCCCGGACCGGTGGGCCAACCGCGACCGCAAGCCGGGCGACGAGGTGCGGTGGACGTTGGAAATCCTGACCGAGCCGCGGGTGCGGTGGCTCACCCCGCCGTCGTTCCGGTTCGACACGCCGCCGGGGGTGCGGGCGGACGCCACGCCGCAGGCCGGCGACCCGGCGGCCGGCGGGGCGGTCCCGCGGCGGGCGGCCGGCGGCGGGCGGGTGATGGTCGGCGGGCCGGGCGGCGTGCGGGTGATGGGCGGCGAGGCGGTCCGCGGGCCGGCCCGGCTGGAGCTGCCGGTGTACGTCAAGGCCGACGCCGGGGCCGCCATCCCGGAGCTGAAGGGCCTGCTGGCCGGCATGGTGCAGGCGCCGCCGGGGATGGTCGTCGCCATCCCGGACGTGACCAAGGAGAAGGCGTCGGCCGTGGGCAAGGACGGGACCAAACTCACGATCCGCGACTACGAGCGGGCCGACGACGGGGCGGTGACGCTGAAGGTGGAGGCGGAGCGGCCGGGCGGCGGGGTGGCGGTCGGGAACGCGGTCATGGCCCGCAACGTCCGGGTGATCGGGGCGGGCGGGGCGGTGCCGGCGAACGTGGCCCGGCTGATCAACGGCACGGACGGGTCGGAGGAGTCGTTCAAGCTGGCCGACGACAAGGGCCGGCCGTACGCGGTGGTCGTGACCCGGTCGGAGGTCCACCAGGGCAACGGCGGGCTGACGGTGACGCTGACGTTGGCGTGCCGGCCGGCGGCGGCGGACGCGCAGCCGCGGGCGCTGGAGCTGCACGGCCCGCGGCAGGCGGGGGTGGAGGCGGTGTTCACCCTGCGGCACGTGCCGGCGCCCGGTTAGCCGCGACGCGGAGCGGAGCGCGAGACTATCAAACCGCGCTCCGCTCCGAAGACTCCGCGTCGCGGCTAACCGCCTCTGATAAACTACCCCCATGCAAGTCACCCTCGACTACGGCCGCACCGGCCTGCCCGTCACGTTGCCCGCCGACCGCGTCGTCGGCCCGCTGGCCATCCGCGACGCCGCCCCGCTGCCCGACCCGGCCGCCGCCCTCGACGCCGCCCTGCGAAACCCGATCGCCGCCCGCCCGCTCGCCGAGCTGGCCCGCGGCCGCAAGGACGCCTGTATCCTCATCTGCGACATCACCCGCCCGGTCCCGAACCAGCTCATCCTCCCGCCCGTCCTGCGGACGCTCGAGGAGGCCGGCATCCCGCGGGCGAAGATCACCATCCTCGTCGCCACCGGCCTGCACCGGCCCAACGAGGGCGCGGAGCTGGTCGAGATGGTCGGGGCCGAGGTCGCGTCCAACTACCGCATCGAGAACCACCACGGCAAGGTGACCGAGGAGCACGACTACCTCGGCACCACGCCCAACGGCGTGCCGGCCTGGATCGACGCCCGCTACGTCCGGGCCGACCTGAAGATCACCACCGGGCTGATCGAGCCGCACCTGATGGCCGGGTACTCCGGCGGCCGCAAGGTGATCTGCCCCGGCATCGCCGGGCTGGAGACGGTCAAGGTCTGGCACGGGCCGAAGTTCCTCGAACACCCCCGGGCCGACTGCGGCGTCGTCGAGGGCAACCCGGTCCACGAGGAGAACACCCGCATCGCGCTGATGGCCGGGTGCGACTTCATCGTCAACGTCTGCCTGGACGGCCAGCGGCGGGTGACGTGGCTCGGGGCCGGCGACATGATCCGGGCCTGGGAGGCCGGCGTGAAATTCGTGGAAGGCGTGGTGAAGGTGCCGGTGCCGGAGGCGGTGGACGTCGTGCTGACCAGCTGCGCCGGCTACCCGCTGGACACGACGTGGTACCAGGCGGTCAAGGGCCTGACCGGGGCGCTGCCGATCGTGAAGAAGGGCGGGACGATCATCCTGGCGGCGAGCCTGAGCGAGGGGCTGGGCAGCCCGGAGTTCCGCCGGTTGCTGGCGGAGAATACGGACCTGGCTGAGTTCAAGCGGCGCATCCTGGGCAAGGACTACTTCGTGATGGACCAGTGGCAGCTGGAGGAGTTCGCGAAGGTGGTGGCCCACTGCAAGGTGGCGGTGGTGACGGACGGCCTGCCGGCGGACGTGCTGCGGAAGTGTCACGTGGAGCCGGCGGCGAGTGCGGAGGCGGCGGTGGCGGCGGCGCTGGCGGCGTACGGCCCGGCGGCGAAGGTGGCGGTGATCCCGAAGGGGCCGTATGTGCTGCCGTACGTCGGGGCGTGAGACGGTTCGGAGGCGGCGGTGGACCACGCGGCCGTCATGAACAGCTGCAACGAGAAGGCGTGGCGCCTGGGAATTGGGGCGTTGACCGAGGTCGAACGCACCGTCCATCTGGCGAACGTGGCCAATTGCGAGATTGAGATGGGGTCGCTCTCGCAATTCTATTACAACAGCGCCGGTGATGCCGCCGTCGAAACTGTCAATGCGCTGCGGGCCATCGGCGCCGACCGGGCAGCTGCCGCACTGCAAGCCGCGAACGGCTTGTTCCCAGGCGGATCGCCGGCCCGGGATCGGGACAGACGATTCGATGAGTTGCAACCGTTGACGGAATCATCCGACAAGCCGCTGAACGAATTAACGTCCGAATTCTACCGGCAGCAGCCCGACGTCTTCTTGAAGCTGTGCGCCTACATTGACGCCCACGCTGACCAGCTGCGCGACCACAAGCCGGACAAAGCGTGACCCGCCCGCCAAACTTCGTCCGAGTGCGCCCGCTGCCCATCAACCCGAGCCAATTGCACCGCCCGGCGGGTGCCAGCCGGCGGACACCCACTCCCGGCGGACCATCACCGCGAT
>DASXAN010000674.1:0-3689 GCA_036406755.1 Gemmataceae bacterium | reverse complement strand
GCCAATCCAATACTGCTCTACTCAGTTACGGTACTCTCGACACGAACGGCCACGCGCTGACCATCACGGGCAGCGCTGGTGGGTTGCTCAACGGAGGCATTTCGGGCTCGGGTTCACTCGTCGTCGCGATGACCGGCCAGGCAGGCCTCGGCTCCGCGAACTCGTATACCGGCGGGACGTTCCTCAATTCGGGATCGCTGGCCATCGCATCAGATTCAAGCCTCGGTGCCGCAAACAGCCCGGTCGTCTTCAACGGCGGCACCCTCTCTGTCGGCCAGGCGTTGACCGTCAACCACGACCTTACTCTGGGCGCCGCCGGTGGCACAATTGTCGCTGCCGGACTCCCGCAAGGCTCATACCTCACGGTCTCCTCGCCGATCCACGGCTCCGGCGGCTTGACGATCTATGGTAACGTCAAGCTGACCGGCGCGAACACCTACTCCGGCGGCACGGTCGTGAACGGGAGCTCTCTCGTCGGCACGACGAATTCGTTACAGGGAAACATCTCGCTCAACGGTGTAACGAATACCACACTTGAGTTTGTCCAGGGTTTCAATGGAATCTATGCCGGCAACATCAGCGGCGGCGGCGGTGACGTCTTCCTCCGCGGGACGGGCATCGTATCGTTCACCGGAAACAATACTTACACGGCTGATACGGATCTGAACGCCGGGGTCCTTGAGGTCGGTGCTACGGGTGGGGGATTATCTCCTTCAAGCCGATTGATCTTCGATCAGTCATATGGCCTTCCAGGCAGCACCGCACCAATTCTCCAGATTGCCGGCGGCGGGAGCTTCACCCGTTCCCTGTCGCAGGTTCTCTGGAACGGCCCGGGAGGCTTCGCGGCGCGCGACGGCAATCTCACCGTGAACATCGGCGGCAACGGCGGCCAGATTGGTATGGACCCACCCGCTAACCCAACGATGTCTAAGCTGGTGTTCGGCTCGCCGACCGCGAACGCCGTCACGGACTTCCAGAACCCGATCTTCCTTGGTCCTTCCGCCAACACCAGTCCCGGCCCCACAGTCGAAGTCGACGCCGGCGCGGGCGGCGACTACACGATCCTGTCCGGGGTCATCTCCGGCGGCAACTCGCTTACCAAGACCGGAAACGGTCGCCTCGTTCTCTCGGCGGCCAACACCTACACCGGCCCGACGAACGTCGCCGGCGGCGTCCTATCGGTCAACGCCCTGGCCAACGGCGGCGCGGTCAGCGGCATCGGCCAGTCAACGAACGCGGCCGCCAACCTGGTGTTCTCCAACGGCGGCGTCCTCCAGTACACCGGCGGTTCGGTTTCCACCGACCGGTCCTTCACCCTCACCGCCGGCACCGTCAGCGGCGGCGGGTTCGAGGTGGCCCAGGCCGGCACCGTCCTGACGCTCACCGGCGCCGGGTCCGGGACCGGGGCGCTGCTCAAGAACGGGCCCGGCACGCTCGTCCTGACCGGGGCCAATACCTACACCGGCGGGACGACGATCAACGCTGGCGCCCTGAAGATCGCCGGTGCGGACGACCGCCTGCCGACGACGGGAAACGTGACCTTCACCGGTGGTACGCTGGACCTGAACGGCTTCAGACTGACGGTGAACGGCCTGGCTAGCATCGGCGGGGCCGGCGTCATCATGGGCGGCGGCGCGCTGTGGGTGGGCAACGGGGGCGGCGGCGGCAGCTACAGCGGCGTCATCCAGGATGGCAGCAGCATCATCGGCCTCACCAAGGTGGGGGCCGGGACGCAGACGCTGTCGGGGGCCAACACCTACACCGGCGGGACCGCCCTCCTCGGCGGCACGCTCGCCCTGGGCAGCTTGGGGGCCATCGGCACCACCGGGACGATCAGCTTCGACGGCGGCGCCCTACAGTTCTCCGCGGCCAACACCACCGACTACTCGCCCCGGTTCAGGACCGTCAGCAACCAGGCCTACCGGCTGGACACCAACGGTCAGGCGGTGACGCTGGCCTCCGCCCTAACCAGCCCTGGCGGCTCTTTGACCAAGCTCGGGGCCGGGACGCTCACCCTGACGGCGGCCAACACCTACACCGGCCCGACCTCGATCAGCGGCGGCGTCCTGTCGGTCGGCGTCCTGGCCAACGGCGGCACGGCCAGCCCGATCGGCCAGTCGTCCAGTGCCGTCGCCAACCTGGCCTTCGCCAACGGCGGCATCCTCCGGTACACCGGCCCGACCGTGGCGATCGACCGCGGCTTCACCCTGAACGCCGGGGGTGGCGGGTTCGACGTGACTCAGGCCGCCACCACCCTGACGCTGTCCGGGTCCGGGGTCGGCACCGGGGGGTTCGTCAAGGCCGGGGCCGGCACCCTGATCCTGACCGGGGCCAACTCCTTCATCGGCGGGACCGCCATCAACGCCGGCACCCTCCAAGTTGGGGCCGGCGGCGCGTCCGGGGCGCTCGGGTCCGGCAACGTCACGGACAATGGCTCGCTGGTCTTCAACCTGACGTCCAGCGCCGCCGTGTCCGGGGCGATCTCGGGGTCCGGCGGGGTGGTGCAGGCCGGCCCCGGCACCCTGACCCTGACCGGCACCAACACCTATACCGGCGGGACGACCATCAACGCCGGCATCCTCCAGGTGGGGCCCGGCGCGCTCGGCTCGGGCCCCGTCGCGGATAACACCACCCTGGCCTTCAGCTTTTCGAGCTCGGCCACGCAGTCGAACGTGATTTCCGGACCCGGCGGCGTCTCCAAGCTCGGTTTCGGCGCGCTCACCCTGACCGGGACGAACACCTACACCGGCCCGACCGCGGTCAGCGCCGGCTCTCTGATCGCCGGCAGTCCCTCGGCGTTCGGTGTCAACTCGGCGGTCACACTCTCCCCCGGAACAACCCTGTCGGTCAACGGGAACAACATCGCCATCGGCTCCCTGGCCGGGGCCGGCACGGTGAACAACAACGGGAACGCCTCCGCCACCCTGACCGTCGGTTCCGACAACACGTCCACGACGTTCGCCGGCCTCGTCACCGACGGGACCGGCTACCCGTTGGCGGTCGCCAAGGTGGGCACCGGCACCCTGACCCTGACGGGCCGGGCCGCCAACACCGGCGGGTACACCGCGACCGGCGGCACGCTGGAGTTCAGCGGGGCCCTGGTCCAGCCGGGCCCGAGCAGCCTGACCGCTGCCGCCGGGGCGACGATCCAGTACGACGCGAACGCCGCGGTGATGGGCGGCTTTCTCCGCGGCCCGGGCACGCACGTCGTCAGTGGAGCCACCCTGTCGGGAGTCACGGCGTTCCCCGGCGCGGCCGTCAGCGTGACCGGACCCGGATCGTTCGTCAACTTCGCCAACGGCGGGCCGATGACGATCGCCGCCGGGCTGTCCGCCCCGGTCGCGTTCAACGGGTTCACCAACCAGCCCGCCGGGTCGGTGACGATCGGGGCGACGACCGGGGCCGGCAGCACGGTCAACGCCGCGGACTTCCAGACGTCGGGCGTGCTGACCATCCTGAACGCCCCCGGCGGGTTCGGCGGCGCCAACAGGCTGGTCAACACCGGCAGCAGCCCGCTGACCTTCGGCGGCGGCAGCCGGACGTTCCTGGGCACGCCGGCGACGGCCGGCCAGCTCGGGGCGGTGCTCGACCTGGGCGGCCGCAACGCCGTGGTGGCCGGTGGCCTCCTGGTCAACAACGGCCTGGTCTACGACTCGACCAACGGCGGGTCGGCCACCCTCATCGCCGAT
>DASXAN010000673.1:0-2461 GCA_036406755.1 Gemmataceae bacterium | reverse complement strand
TCTTGCTCTTGACAACGAAAGTTGTCAAGGTAAACTCGGGTCGTGCTCGACGTGGAAGTGATTGACGACCCCGCGGCTGCGACCGTGGCCCTGGAGCCGGTCCGCAGCCGGCTGCTCTCGGAGCTGACGGAGCCCGCCTCGGCCGCGACGCTCGCCGGCCGGCTCGGCATCGCCCGGCAGAAGGTGAACTACCACCTGCGGTCGCTCGAGGCGCACGGGCTGGCGAAGGTCGCCGGCGAGCGCCGCTGGGGCGGGTTGACGGAACGGCTGCTCGTCGCCACGGCGAGTTCGTACGTCGTCTCGCCGGGCGCGCTCGGCCCGGTGGCGGCCGACCCGGGTCGCACGGCCGACCGCCTGTCGGCAAGCTACCTGATCGCCCTGGCCGCCCGCGTCGTCCGCGAAGTCGGCCAGCTGCTCCGCCTGGCGCGGAAGGCCGACAAGCGGCTGGCGACGCTGTCGCTGGACACGGAGGTCCGCTTCCGCTCGCCGGACGACCGGGCCGCATTCACCCGGGAACTCACCGACTCAGTCACGAGACTGGTCGCCCGTTACCACGACGCGACGACTCCGGGGGGCCGGCCGCACCGCGTGGTGGTCATGGCCCACCCCCTGCCCCAGCAACGCCGCACCGAGGAACCGTCATGAGCGTGAAGAAAGAGCCGTCCGGCCGCCGATCGGTCCAGGTCGAAGTCGAGGTCCCCGGCACGCCGGAGGAGGTGTGGCAGGCCATCGCCACGGGGCCGGGCGTCTCCGCCTGGTTCGTGCCGACGGAGATGGTCGAGAAGGACGGCAAGCCGATCGCGGTGAAGCACGACTTCGGCCCCGGCATGGAGTCGGAGGCGACCATCACCGCGTGGGACCCGCCGCGGCGGTTCGCGGCCGAGTCCCCGGGCTGGCTCCCGAATTCCCCGTCGCTGGCCACCGAGTGGTCGGTGGAGGCCCGCGGGGGCGGCGTCTGCCTCGTCCGCGTCGTGCACAGCCTGTTCGCGAGCACCGACGACTGGGACGGTCAGCTCACGGGGACCGAGTCCGGGTGGCCGGCCTACTTCCGCATCCTGCGGCTGTACCTGACGCACTTCCGCGGCCAGAAGAGTGCGGGGATGCAGTTGATGGCCCCCGCGGCCGGCGGCGAGGCGGAGGCGTGGGACGCGCTGGCGGGTGCGCTGGGGCTGGCGGGCATGACGGCGGGCCAGCGGTGGCGTGCCCCGGCGGACGCGCCGGCGTTGGGCGGCGGCGTCGAACACACTGGCCAGAAGCCGTACGGCGCCCTGGTGCGGCTCGACCAGCCCGGGCCGGGCGTGGCCAACCTGGGGGCGTTCTCGTTCGGCGGCCAGGCCATGGTGATGGTCAGTTTCTACCTCTACGGCGACCAGGCGGCGGGCGTGGTGGCCCGCGAGCAGCCGGCGTGGCAGGCGTGGCTGGGCAAGCACTTCCCGCCGCCGGCCCAGGGGGCGAAAGGCGGCTGATTGCCGGCGGAAAACGGGGGCATTCAACCTTCCCAGCGGCACGAGGCCGGGAAAAGATGAATGCCCCCGTTTCTTTCCGTCAACTGTCCGCGGTGCCATTGACCGTTTGCTCGATCCGCCGTAGCACGTCGAGCAGGTGATCAAACGTCGGCGGGTCGCCGAAGATCATTTCCCCCATCCGCCGGTAGTCCCGCTCCAGCTCGGGCAGGCGGGCATCCGGGGGCACGACGCGCAGCGTGCCCGGCCTGGCCTTCGCGTACCGTGCCCACGCCGCCGGGAAGAAGACCTCCTTGTGCCGGGCCACCTTGAGCAACAAGTCGATGTCGGCGATGGCAGCCCTGCCGACGTCGTGCTCGAACAGCCGGACCACGTCGTAGTAATGCCGCGACTGCCGGTCCCGGAATGGCTTGTCGGCCGGGGCGTGATGCCACATGTGCAAGAGCGTGACCTTCTCCCAAAAGGTCCGCTCGGCGGCCAGGACGTGGACGGAGCACGACGGCGCTTTGAACGCCTGCGGAAATTCCGCGGCCGCGTAGGGCGTGACCGCCGCATCAAGCGCCGGCCAGTGGTCGGAGCGGGCGCCGATCTCCAGCCGCACGACCGGCCGGACGTAGGCCGGCTCGTCGGCGGTGTGGACCGTGGCCGTTGGGTACCGGAACAAAACCGTCTGGCCGTCGGGGTCGTCGTCCGCGAGTTCCACACGCGGCGGGGCCGCCGACGGATCACCCAGGGCGTCACCGAAGGCCACCGCGAGCCGGGGCAAGAGTTGGTCGCCGACGACCCGCCGGCACGTTTCGGTCAGCCCTTCCAGCTCGCGCTTGCGGCGCTTACCCGTCGGCGCCTTGAGCGGGTCGTGCTCGCCGCCGAATCCCAGGCCGGCCCGGTCGAACGACAGGTCCACGTCCTCGGAGAACCGTTCGATGACGCCGAACACCTTGGACAGTGACGTGCCCCCCTTGAACAGCAATCCGGCCGGCGGGTCGGGCAGGGTAAAG
>DASXAN010000672.1:0-2354 GCA_036406755.1 Gemmataceae bacterium | reverse complement strand
AGGGCGAGGCTCCTGCCGAGCCGCGACCGCAGTCGGCTCGGCAGGAGCCTCGCCCTCCCGCCCAGGTCACGAAATGGATCTGGCTCGGCCCCGCCGGCAACGACCAGACCGTCTACGCCCGCAAGGACTTCACCCTCCGCGGCGGCTCGACGGCGGCCCGACTGTACGCCGCCGGCGACGACCGGGTCACCGTCTACCTCGACGGCAAGGAGGTCGCCGACAGCAAAGACTGGTCGAAGCCGGCGTTCAAGGACGTGACCGCCGACCTGGGCGGCGAGTCGAACCCGCGGATCAGGGGCGGCCGACACGTCCTCGCCGTGAAGGGGTACAACGGCCGCGGCAAGGCGGGGATGCTGGTGCGGCTGGTGGTCGAGTCGGCCGACGGCGAGCCGGTGGCCGTCGTCACCGACGAGACGTGGCGGGCGGCGGACAGGGAGGCGCCCGGCTGGAAGGGGCTGGACTTCGACGACAAATCCTGGGCCGCCGCCACCGTCGTCGGCAACCTGGGGGACCGGCCGTGGGCGCGGCTGACGGACAAGACGCTGACCGCGGCCGCCGGCGTCAAGCTGGTCGAGCCGCCGGCCACGCCGGCCGAGTCGCTGAAGATCGCCAAGGGGTTCAAGGCAGAATTGTTGTACTCGGTCCCGAAGGGCGTTGAGGGGTCGTGGGTCAACATGTGTGTGGACCCGAAGGGCCGGCTGATTGTCTCCGACCAGTATGGCGGCTTGTTTCGTGTCACGCCGCCGGACGCAAAACGACATCAAACCTTTGTTGAAAAAATCCCCGCGGCGATTGGTGAAGCCCAAGGACTGCTGTGGGCGTTCGACAGTTTGTACGTCGTCGTCAACCGCGGGCAGAGGTACGCCAGCGGCCTGTACCGCGTCCGCTCCAGCCACCACGACGACACGCTCGACTCCGTCGAGCTGCTCCGGCCGCTGACCGAGGGCAGCGGCGAGCACGGGCCGCACGCCGTCGTCCTGGGCCCGGACGGTCAATCGCTCTACGTTGTCTGCGGCAACAAGACGGGGCTGACGCAACTGGCCGGGTCGCGGGTGCCGCGCGTCTGGGGCGAGGACCACATCCTGCCGCGGATGCCGGACGGCAAGGGGTTCATGCGCGGCGTGCTGGCCCCCGGCGGCTGCGTCTACAAGGTGGACCCCGAAGGCAAGCGCTGGGAGCTGGTGTGCATGGGCTTCCGCAACCCGTTCGACCTGGCGTTCAACCGCAACGGCGACCTGTTCACCTACGACGCCGACATGGAGTGGGACTTCAACACGCCGTGGTACCGGCCGACGCGGGTGTGCCTGGTCGCGTCCGGCGGCGAGTACGGCTGGCGGAACGGGGCCGGCAAGTGGCCGCCGTACCACGCCGACAGCCTGCCGCCGGTCCACGAGGTCGGCCCCGGCTCGCCGACCGGGCTGACGTTCGGCTACGGGGCGAAGTTCCCGGCGAAGTATCAGGAAGCGTTGTTCATGTGCGATTGGAGCTACGGCAAGCTCTACGCCCTGCACCTGACGCCGGCCGGCAGCGCCTACACGGCCGAGCGAGAGGAGTTCGTGTCCGGCACGCCGTTGCCGCTGACAGACGTGGTCATCAACCCGCACGACGGGGCGATGTACTTCACCATCGGCGGCCGGCGGACCAAGAGCGGGCTGTACCGGGTGACGTATCCCGGACACGAAGGTGCGGCCCGGGAGGGCGAGGCTCCTGCCGAGCCGAAGGCAATCGCGGCTCGGCAGGAGCCTCGCCCTCCCGGCCTGACGGCCACGGCCGCCGGGACGGAATTGCGGGCCGCCCGGAAGATGTTGGAGTCGTTCCACGGCCACCGCGACCCGCACGCGGTCGAGACCGCCTGGCGATACCTCGGCCACCCCGATCGCTACATCCGCTATGCCGCCCGGGTGGCGATCGAGTGGCAGGACCCGGCGACGTGGCGAGACCGGGCGCTCGCCGAAGCCGACCCGCTGGCGTCACTCAACGCGCTCCTGGCCCTCGTCCGCGTCAGCGCCCCGGACCCGCTCCACCGCAAGCCGAGCGACCCGGCTTCGCCGGGTACCCCGCCGCCGGCCGACCCGGCACTGCGGACCCGCTTGCTGGAATCGCTGGCCCGCCTGGACTGGGACCGGCTCGACGAGCCGCGGCGGCTGGACCTGTTGCGGGTCTACGCGGTGCTGTTCAACCGCCTCGGCCGGCCGGAGGAGTTCGAGCGGCAGGCGGTGCTGGACCGGCTCGACCCGCACTTCCCGGCCCGCGAGCGGTACGTCAACGCCGAGCTGTGCCAGCTGCTCGTCTACCTCGAAGCCCCTTACATCGTCCCGCGGGCGCTGGCGTTGGTGGCGGAGGCCCCGACGCAG
>DASXAN010000671.1:0-4431 GCA_036406755.1 Gemmataceae bacterium | reverse complement strand
CTGCAGACGTTGCACGACGTCGGCCTGGACTACCTGAAGCTCGGCCAGCCGAGTCCGACGCTCTCCGGCGGCGAAGCGCAGCGGATCAAGCTGGCCCGTGAGCTGTGCCGCCGTTCGACGGGGCGGACGCTCTACGTCCTCGACGAGCCGACGACCGGCCTGCACTTCGACGACATCCAGAAACTGCTCGAGGTCCTGCACGGGTTCGTGGAGGCCGGCAACACGGTCCTGGTCATTGAGCACAATTTGGACGTGCTGAAGACGGCCGACTGGCTAGTCGACCTCGGCCCTGAAGGGGGCGTCGAGGGCGGGGAACTCGTCGCGGCCGGCACACCGGAAGACGTGGCCGCGTGCGAGCGGTCATATACGGGTCAGGCGCTGAAACCGGTGCTTAGCGCCAAACCTGCGAAAAGCCCACGGACGGCCGTCCGTGGGTCGTCCAAGCGCAAATCTGGTAACGGCGACGGCCGCATCACGCACATCACGGTGGAAGGCGCGTCGGAGCACAACCTCAAGCACGTCAGCGTGTCGATGCCCCGCGACGCCATGAGCGTCTGCTGCGGCCCGAGCGGATCGGGCAAGAGTTCGCTCGCCATCGACACGGTCTACGCCGAGGGGCAGCGGCGGTACGTCGAGTCGCTCTCCAGCTACGCCCGCCAGTTCCTGGGGCAGGTCCAAAAGCCGAAGGTCGAGCGGGTCGAGGGGCTGTCGCCGGCCATCTCGATCGAGCAGAAGACGACGAGCAAGAGTCCGCGCTCGACGGTCGGCACCGTGACCGAAATCTACGACTACCTCCGCATTCTTTACGCCCGGCTCGGGCAGCCGCACTGCCCGGCGTGCGGCATTCCGGTCGGCACGCAGACGGCCGATGAGATCATTGATAAGGTGCTGGCGCTGCCGGAGGGGACGAAGCTCTACCTGCTCGCCCCGGTCGAGCGGCGGGGGCAGGAGCGGTACGACGCCATCTGGGACGAGGTCCGCCGGGCCGGGTACGTCCGCATCCGCGTTGACGGCAAGTCGTACTCGCTGGACGAGCCGCCGTCCATCGACCACCGCCGCAAGCACGCGGTCGAGGTTATCGTCGATCGTATCGTGGTGCGGGCCAACCAGCGGACGCGCGTGGCCGACGCGGTCGAGCAGGCGCTCGACCTCGGCCGCGGCGTGATGCTGGTCGCACACGTCGATCCCGACAAGGACGAATCCAAGTGGCGGACCGACCGGTACAGCCAGCACCTGACGTGTGAGGGCTGTGGCCGGTCGTTCGAGATGCTGAACCCGCACAACTTCTCATTCAACAGCCCGCTCGGCTGGTGCCCGGCGTGCGAAGGGCTGGGGGTGCAACAGGGTGCCAACCCCGCGCTGCTCATCCGCGACCCGCAGCTCACGCTCCGCGAAGGTGCGATCGCCGCCTGGCCGGAGTTGGCGGCCGAGCAGCCGTGGACGAAGTTTGCGGAGGCAATCGGCCGGCACGCCGGGTTCGACCTGGACACGCCGTTCGCCAAACTGACGCCGCTCCAACAGCGGGCCATTCTTCAGGGCACGGGCGACGCCTGGCTGGCGCTGGGTGCCGATGTGAGCCCGAAGCGCCAGCGAGGGAAGAACGCGCCCGCCCTGGCTGGCGCTGCGGGCTCAGAAACAGAAACTGCGGTGAAGTTCCAGTACAAGGGTCTTTACCCGGCGATCGACGAGGCGGCCCGGGTGTCATTCGTCTACCGCCAGCGCCTCGACCACCTCGTCAGCGAGGTCCCCTGCTCCGCCTGCGGCGGCTCGCGGCTTCGCGACGACGCCGCGGCCGTACGTTTCGCCGGCCTGACCATCGGCCAGATGTGCGACCTGCCGGTGGGGCAGTCGCTGGCGCTTTTTGTCGGGCTGAAGCTGACCAAGCAGCAACTCCAGGTCGCGGGCGAGCTGCTCCGCGAGGTCCGCAGTCGGCTCCAGTTCCTCGCCGATGTCGGGCTCGAGTACCTGACGCTCTCCCGCCCCGGGCCAACGCTGTCCGGCGGCGAGGCGCAGCGCATCCGCCTGGCGAGCCAGATCGGCAGTGGCCTGACCGGCGTCTTGTACGTCCTCGACGAGCCGACGATCGGCCTGCACCCGCGGGACAATCGCCGTCTACTCGGGGCGCTGTCCCGCCTCCGCGACCTGGGCAACACGCTCCTGCTCGTCGAGCACGACCGCGAGGTGATCGCCGCGGCCGACCACCTGCTCGACTTCGGCCCCGGGGCCGGCGACCGCGGTGGGGAGATCACCGCCCAGGGGACGCCAAAGCAGGTGGCCCGCTCGAAGGCGTCGCTTACGGGCCAGTACCTGTCCGGGGCGAAGGCCATTCCCGTGCCGACCAACCGCCGGCTCCCGTCCCCCCTGCCCGACAACGCTCCCGCCCTGACCGTCACCGGCGCCCGGCACCACAACCTGAAGAACGTAACGGTCCAATTCCCGCTCGGGTCGCTGATTACCGTCACGGGCGTGAGTGGGTCGGGGAAAAGCTCGCTCGTCCACGAGGTGCTCTACAACACGCTCGCCCGCAAGCTACACCGGGCCCGCACGGCCGGGGCCGCCCACGACGACATCCTCGGCCTGGACCGGGTGGACAAGATCATCAACGTGGACCAGGACCCGATCGGCAACGCCCCGTCCTCGAACCCGGCCACGTACACGGGCGTGTTCGACCTGATCCGCGAGCTGTTCGCCAAGCTGCCCGAGGCAAAGGTGCGGGGGTACCAGCCGCGGCGGTTCTCCTTCAACAAGCCGGGCGGGCGGTGCGAGGCGTGCGAGGGCAACGGCCAGAAGAAGATCGAGATGCATTTCCTGCCGGACGTCTGGGTCGAGTGCGACGTCTGCCACGGCGCCCGCTACAACCCGGAAACGCTGGCGGTCAAGTACAAGGGCAAGTCGATCGCCGACGTGCTCAACATGCGGGTGAGCGAGGCGCTGGAGCTGTTCGCCAACATCCCGAAAATCCGTCGGGTGCTACAAACGCTGGCCGACGTGGGCCTGGATTACCTCGCCCTCGGCCAGCCGGCCCCGACGATGTCCGGCGGCGAGGCGCAGCGCGTCAAGCTGGCGGCCGAGCTGGCCCGGCCGCAGACCGGCCGCACCCTGTACCTGCTCGACGAGCCCACCACCGGGCTGCACTTCGACGACGTCAAGAAGCTCCTGGACGTGCTGCACCGGCTGGCCGACCTCGGCAACACGGTGATCGTCGTCGAGCACAACCTGGACGTGATCAAGTCGGCCGACTGGGTGATCGACCTCGGGCCTGAGGCGGGAGACGCCGGCGGCCGCATCGTCGCCGCCGGCACGCCGGAGGACGTGGCGGCCGTGGCCGAGTCGCACACCGGGGCCGTGCTGAAGGGCGTGCTCGAGGCCGGGCCGCACGCCGAGCGGCCGCGGTTCGACCCGGCGGCCGCGGAGGCCGCGTGCGACGGCGACCTGGAATTGCATGAGGTCGGCCGGGACGCCCGGATGCCGTGGGAGGTGGACGGCCGGCGGTGGCACACGACGGACCGCGTCACCGGGGCCGGCACGCTCCCGAAGTGGGAGGGGGCGATCCTGCCGTGGCTGGAGGCGGAAATCCGCAAGCTTGGCGAGTTTGGCCCGACGAACTGGAACCACCGGACGATCGTGGAAATCCCGGCGACGGTCAAGTCGCAGGGCTGGTTCCTGCACGCGATGACCGGCCAGCAGTGGTTCTTGCGGCTCGTGTTTCGCGTCGGCCGCAACAGTTTCAAGACGGCGGACCTGAACCGCCGGCTCGGCCTGCCGTCCATGGCTCAGACGCAGGGGGTGATCGTCAATGCCGACTTCCCCCGCGTCTGGGTGGCCAACCGCCGCGGGCCGTGGCAGGAAGTGGCCGTCTACGGGTTCAAGCTGGACGAGCTGAAAACGCCGGCCTTCCGCCAGTTCCTCAAGGAAGCGACCGCGTCGTTCTTCGCCAACCTGAAACGGATGAAAACGACGCCCGAGGACGTGATGCCGTGGAAGATCAACGGCGAGCGGTGGCACCTGAGCGAGAAGGGATTTCCGCCGGGCCGGCGGGTGCAGTGGGACCGGGCGATCTTGCCGCGGCTGCTCGACGTGCTCCGCGAGGTCGCGCCGGGACTGACGGTGACGTGGGACACCCGCGACTCGATCACGCTGCGCGTGCCGGGGGTGAGCCGGGCGTGGGCGGCCCTGCGGACGAAAAACCCGGCGGCATTAGAGATGCGGTTCCTCGGCCGCCGCGGGCAGTTCAACCTGGCCCGGCTGGAGCCGGTCGGCGGCGAGGCGGATCTGACGGCGTACAAGACGGATGGGGAAGTCCTGCGGCTGGCGGTCAAGCAACTCGGCCCGGGACAGCTCGACGCCATGCGGGCGATCCTGGGCGAACACCTGGAAGGCTTCCGGGCGGTCTTCGGCCGGTCCGCCGGGGCGGCGTGACGAGACGGCCCG
>DASXAN010000670.1:0-4174 GCA_036406755.1 Gemmataceae bacterium | reverse complement strand
GTGGGCCTCGGTCGCTCCGCTCCCTCGACCCACCCTACGCCCCTTCCGGGGCAGTAGAATCAGGAGTGTCCCCGGGTCACGGCCGGAGCAGTTGTTATGCTGGGTAGCGGGTGGCTGACACTGCGGCAGGTGCGGGCGGCCCTGCAGAACGGCCGCCTCGAGGAGGCCCAACAGCTCCTCGGCCAGCCCAGCGCCCGCGGCCACAAGAAGTCCTGGGCCCTGCTGGAGCAGTTGACCCGCGGTTACGTGGCCCGCGGCGAGCGGCACCTGAAGCAGCAGAACCTGGCCGGCGCCTGGGACGACCTGGTGCGGGCCGAGCAGCTCGCCCCGACCGACCCGGCCGCCCGGCAGTTACGGGAAGAATTGACCCGCCTCGGGTTCTTGCAACTGCGGGAACACCTGGAGGCGGGCGAGCCGCAGCGGGCGCTGGAGTGCCTGGCCCGGCTCGGCGAGCGGGCCGCCGTCCACGCCGAGTACCGGTCGCTGGAGGACGCGGTCAAGGACTGGCTCCTGACGATGGAACTGGCCGACCGCGGCGAGTTCGCCCTGGCGTCGCAGATGTTCGCCCGGGTCTGCCGGGCGGTGCCGGCCGGGGCCGGGGTAGAGCGGTTCCGGGCGGCCCTGGACGAGCGGCAGGCGAAGTTCGCCGCCGCGCTGCCGCCGCTGCACGAGGCGGTGGACCAGCGGCGGTGGCGGGACGTGCTGCCGCTGGCCGAGGCCGTGCTGGCCGTCGCCCCGCAGCACGCCGAGGCCCGCCAGGCCAAGAGCCGGGCGTGGCACTCGCAGGCCCCGGAGACGGTCGCCGCCGGGCCGCGGGCCGCCGAGGTGGACACGGAGCCGGCGGAGTCGAGCGGCCCGCCGAAGCGGTTCCTGCTGTGGATCGACGGCGTCGGCGGCTACCTGATCTGCCTGGGGCCGCGGGTCACGTTCGGGCAGGCGGCGGGCGGCGGGTCGGTGGACGTGCCGCTGCTGGCCGACGTGTCGCGGCTGCACGCGACCGTGGCCCGGGACGGCGAGGGGTACGTGGTCGAATCGGTCCGGCCGCTGCAGGTGAACGGCCAGACGGTGACGAAGGCGACGCTGGCCCCGGGGGACCGGGTGACGCTGGGGGTGGCGTGCCAGTTCCGGTTCCTGCTGCCGGTGCCGGTGAGCACGTCGGCCCGGCTGGAGCTGGTCAGCGGGCACCGCCTGCCGCTGTCGGTGGACGGCATCCTGCTCATGGCCGAGACGCTGGTGCTCGGCCCGGGGCCGCAGGCGCACGTGCCGCTGGACGTGGAGAAGTCGGTGATGTTGTACCGGCACAAGGACGGGCTGGGGGTGCGATACACCGGGCCGTTCCGGGTGAACGGCCGGGCGGCGGCGGCGGACCGGGAGGGCCTGCCGCCGAATGCGACGGTCGCCGGACCGGACTTCAGCTTCGCCGTGGAACCCGCGGCGCGCTAGGAATCACTCCCCTCTCCCCTCTGGGGAGAGGGGCCGCGGGTGAGGGGTAAGGACTTCTTCAAAGCAACCTTGCCCCTCACCCCAACCCTCTCCCCAGAGGGGAGAGGGAGCAAGAGGGATGGGGACGTAACATGCTTGCTGCCGCGACCCGAAATCCCGTGGGGAGCGCCCCGATGAAGTTCACGTACAGCTCCGGGTCCCGCCCGCTGG
Organism: Gemmataceae bacterium; assembly: GCA_036406755.1. Lineage (GTDB taxonomy): Bacteria > Planctomycetota > Planctomycetia > Gemmatales > Gemmataceae > DASXAN01. The sequence continues at coordinate 2,521 of DASXAN010000670.1, read as the reverse complement.
ACGGGTACACGATCAAGCGCGGCGTCGGCCGGGGCGGGTTCGGCGAGGTCTACTTCGCGGTCAGTGACGGCGGCAAGGAAGTGGCGCTGAAGCTGATCCGCGGGGACGGGGCGATCGAGCTGCGGGGCATCGCCCAGTGCCTGAACCTGAAGCACCCCAACCTCGTCAACCTGTACGACCTCCGCACCGACGCGGCCGGCAACCAGTGGGTGGTGATGGAATACGTCGCCGGCGAGCCGCTGCACGCCGTCCTGATGCGGCACCCGAAGGGGTTGCCGGTCGAGCTGGCCAAGCAGTGGTTCGAGTCGCTGGCCCGGGCGGTCGGCTACCTGCACGATCACGGCATCGTCCACCGCGACCTGAAGCCGGCCAACATCTTCGTCGAGGACGGGCTGCTCAAGGTCGGCGACTACGGGCTGTGCAAGTCGATCTCGTCCAGCGCCCCGGCGCAGACGCAGTCGGTCGGCACGGTCCACTACATGGCCCCGGAGATTTCGACCGGCAACTACGGCAAGGGGATCGACGTCTACGCCTGCGGCATCCTCCTGTACGAGATGCTGACCGGGCGGGTGCCGTTCGACGGCGAGAGCGCCGGCGAAATCCTGATGAAGCACCTGACGTGCACGCCGGACCTGAGCGCGCTGCCGTTCGAGTTCGTGCCGATCGTGTCCAAGGCGCTGGCGAAGAGCCCGGCCCAGCGGTACGCGGGGCTGGCGGAGATGGCCCAGGCGGTCGAGGCGCTGAACGCCCCGCCGCCGCAAGCGCCTCAATTAGCCCCCCGTGAGTCACGGGGGGCAAACTTGCCGCCGCCGCTGCCGCCCCGCCGGCAGCCGCCGGACGCGGTGCCGATGGTCACACCGGCCCCGCCGCTGTCGTTCCGCGGGCAGGTCGGGGAGCTGTCCGGGTCGATGTTCCTGGCGGTGGTGCTGTCGCTGTTGGCGACGCTGCCGTGGGTGTCGCTGTTGCGGTGGGAGGACCGGGGCCTGCTCGGGTCGCTGTTCTTCGCCACGGTGGCGGTGAGCTGGGCGGTGCTGGTGCCGACGAAGTTCTGGGGGCCGGCGAACCCGGGCGACGGCTGGGGCCGGCGGATCTGCCTGGCCGCGCTGGGGATGGTGATCGGCCTGGGGGCGATGTGGCTGGACGGGTGGCACCCGGAGTTGCTCATCCCGGCGAACTCGGTGGGCGTCAGCCGGCTGGACGAGCACGAGCGGACGGCGGCGCTGACGGCGGCGGCCGGGTACGTGAGCTACTTCGGCCTGTCGCTGGGGGCGGTGCGGTGGTGGCGGATGACGGACCGGCGGCGGAAGAGCTGGTTCAGCCTGTTCCACGTGCTGGCGGCCGGGTTCGCGGCGCTCTTGCTGGGGCTGGTGTTCTGGCCGAGCAGCAAGCCGATGTTCGGGGCGGCGGCGCTGGTGATGGCGTCGGCGATCGTGCAGTGGGTCAGCCCGTGGGAGCCGCCGCCGCCGCCGCCGCCGAAGCGGTTGCGGCTGCGATACGCGTGACGGTCGGGGACATTGTGGCGGGAGTGAAGCCATGCACCGGGTGTTCATCTTCGGCGTGCCGTGGGGCGTTTGCCTGGCCGCCGCCGTGGTAGCGCTGGTGATCGCCGCCAGCCGGCGGCGCGGCCGGGCGGCGTGCGTCCGCCCGATGCGGGTGGTGTACCCGCCGCGGCCGGTGGCGCCGCCCGCGCTGCCGGTCCGGCCGGCCGGGGGCGGCAGCGTACGGCGGTACGTCTGGGGCGTGGTGATCATGCTGATCCTCGTGGCCGCGGCCCTGCGGGTCGTGCGGCTGACCGAGAGCGACAGCCCGCCGCTCGCCGCCCGCCCGCCGGACTTCTCGTGGATGTACACGCCCGCGCAGCCGCCGGCCGTGGAGCCGCCGCAGGTCGAGCCGCCGGCGAAGGTCGAGCCGCGGGCGCGGGTGGAGTCGCGGCGGAAGCCGAGGGACTGGTGGAAGGCGGCGGCCAAGCCGGCGGCGGAGCCGGCCCCGGCCCCGGCGGAGCCGGCCGCCCCGCCGCAGACCTGGGAGGTCGAGCGGGGCAGCGTGCTGTCGCAGGCCGACTCTCAGGAGGCGATCCACGACGCCGTCGGCCAGTCGATCAAGGATAGGCTCGGGCTGGACCAGCCGCCCCCGCCGAAGTTCCTCGCCAACCCGGGCTGGGTGCGGATCGAGCAGAAGACGCGGGAGCCGATCGGCAAGACGGCCCCCAACGGCGAGGACGTGGTCCGCATCACGTACCACGTCGAGCTGACGCCGCAGGGGTGGGCGGAGCTGGCCCGCGAGCAGCGGGCCGACCGGGCCGGCGACCGGATGGAAGGGGCCGCCCGCGGGCTGGGGCTGCTGACGATCCTGCTCGGGGCGGTGGCCGGGTACATCCGCCTCGACGACTGGACGAAGGGCTACTACAGCGGCCGGCTGTTCGCGGTCGCGGCGGTGGTGGTGGCCGCCCTCGGGGTCGTCATCCTCCGCCCGTTCTGAACCGGTTGGCCGCGAGGCTCCGCCGGGCGTGATATGCGCGCCC
>DASXAN010000669.1:0-2781 GCA_036406755.1 Gemmataceae bacterium | reverse complement strand
GGGGGGGTGTGGGGGGGCTTTCCCCTCACCCCCCGGCCCCCTCCCCCACAAGGGGAGAGGGGGAGTAAAACCGTCAGTCCACGCCGCCCGAAGCGACGCGGAGGCCGTTCGACTTCGCCGGCGGGGCCACCGGGGCGTACTCCCCGAGCAGCTCCGCGATCTTCGCCTCGATCTCGCTGACCAGGAACGGCCGGCCCTGGACCTTGTTCAGGCCCACGGCGTCCACCAGATACTTGGCCCGCAGCAGCCACAGCAGCTGGCCGGCGTTCAGCTCCGGTACCAGCACCTTACGGTACCGCCGCAGCACGGCCGCCGTGTTCCGCGGCATCGGGTTGAGGTACCGCAGGTGGGCGTGGGCCACCTTGTACCCCTTCCGCTGCGACCGCTGCACGGCCGTCAGCAGCGACCCGTAGGTGCCGCCCCAGCCGATCACCAGCAGGTCCCCGTTGTCCGGCCCGGTCACGGCCAGCTCGGGAATCTCCTGGGCGATGTTGGCCACCTTCTGGGCCCGCGTCTTGACCATGTGCTCGTGGTTGGCCGTGTCGTAGGAGACGTTGCCGGTGACGTCGTCCTTCTCCAGGCCGCCGATGCGGTGCTCCAGCCCGGGCGTGCCGGGGATGGCCCACGGCCGGACCAGCCGCTCGTCCCGCTTGTACGGCAGGAAGTGGCCGTTGCTCGCGCCGTTGGTCCCGGGCGCGTGGCCGTTGCCGTTCCCGTTGCCGTTGGACGCCACTCCGGCGGGGTGGTTGATCTCGAACCGCGGCAGGGTGTCCACGTTCGGGATCCGCCACGGCTCGGCCCCGTTGGCCAGATACCCGTCGGACAGCAGGAACACCGGGACCATGAACCGGGTGGCGATGCGGACGGCCTCGATGGCCATGTCGAAGCAGTCGGCCGGGGAGCACGGGGCGATGATCGCCGCCGGGCACTCGCCGTTGCGGCCGAACATCGCCTGCAACAGGTCGGCCTGCTCGGTCTTGGTCGGCAGCCCGGTGCTCGGCCCGCCCCGCTGCACGTCCACGATGACGACCGGCAGCTCGGTCATGACCGCCAGCCCGATCGCCTCCGACTTCAGGCAGACGCCCGGGCCGCTGGTGCCGGTGACGCCGATCGCCCCGGCGAAGGCGGCCCCGATGGCCATGCCCATGGCGGCGATCTCGTCCTCGGCCTGGACGGTCTTGACCCCGAACCGCTTCATCTCCGACAGGGTGTGGAGGATGTCGCTGGCCGGGGTGATCGGGTAGCTGGCGTACACCAGGTCGGTGCCGGTCAGGGTGCTGGCGGCGACCAGGCCGTAGGCGACCGCCTCGTTGCCGGTGATCTTGCGGTACGTGCCCGGCGGCAGCTTGGCCCGCGGCACGCGGTAGTGGACCGGGAGCAACTCGGTCGTCTCGCCGTAGTTGTAGCCGGCCTTGAGCGTGCTGGTGTTGGCCTGGTAGACGTCGGGCTTCTTGCCGAACTTGGCCTTGAGCCAGTTGAGCGTCGGGTCCAGCGACCGCTCGTAGAGCCAGTACACCAGGCCGAGCGCGAACAGGTTGCGGCAGCGGTCGGCGTCGCGGGTGGAGAGCCGAGCCGCGGCGACGGCCTCGCGGTTGAGCGTCGTGATCGGCACGCGGATCAGGCGGTAGCCGGCCAGCGACCCGTCCTCGAGCGGGTTGGCCTTGTACCCGGCCTTCTGGAGGTCCTGGTTGGTGAAGGCGTCGGTGTTGACGACCAGGATGCCGCCGGACTGCAAGTCGCGGAGGTTGGTCTTCAGCGCCGCCGGGTTCATGGCGACGAGGCAGTCGAGCTTGTCGCCGGGGGTGTAGATGTCCTGGCTGGAGAAGCAGACCTGGAACCCCGAGACGCCGGCCAGGGTGCCGGCGGGTGCGCGGATTTCCGCGGGGAAGTCGGGGAGGGTGGAGACGTCGTTACCGAGGATGGCGGAGGCGTTGGTGAACTGGGTGCCGGCGAGCTGCATACCGTCGCCGGAGTCGCCGCAAAACCGAATGGTCACGGACTCCAGTTCCTGAACGGGCGTCGCTGCCTTTCGGCCGCCGGGGTCGGCGTCCGGGGCCCGCGACCCCACCGGGGAGGTCGGAGCGGTCATGAAACCCTCACGGAACAAGGATCACAACAGGCCGTATATCCATTGTACTATCTAGACGCCGGAGGGACGGGGGGGCGCGTGAAAAAAGTCGGGTCGGGAAAACCGTGCGGAGTGACAAAGAGCGCCCGTCAGGCCCCTTCCGGCTGGTCGGGGACGGCCCGCGGGTCGGGCGGCAGGTTGTAAACGGTGGCCGGGAAGTGCTCCGCGAGGTAGTGCACGATCCGCCGGGCCGACAGGACGCCGACCGGCCGGCCGGTGTCGTCCACCACCGGCAGGTGGCGGTACCCGCCCTGCTCCATCCGTCGCACGGCCAGGCGGATCGGGTCCTTGGCCAGGACGCACACCGGGTCCGGGGTCATGACGTCGGCGACCGGCGTCTCCCACGACTTGCCGGCGGCGATCACCCGGCGGAGCAGGTCCCGCTCGGTGAAGATGCCGACGACGGCCCGGCCGTCGCAGACGAGCACGCACCCGCCGCGGTGCTTCCGCATCAGGCCGACGGCGGCCGTCACCGAGCAGGTGTGGTCCAGCCGCAGCGGCCGGGCCGGCTGCAACCGGGAGATGCTGTCGATCTTCAGGTTCCGGGCCAGTTCCATACGCCATAAGATACGCCGGACCGGCCGCCGCCGCCACAGGGGTTAGCCGCGACGCGGAGTCTTCGGAGCGGAGCGCGAGGCAGTCAAGGCGCGCTC
>DASXAN010000668.1:0-2208 GCA_036406755.1 Gemmataceae bacterium | reverse complement strand
ATCGGGGGGCTCGGCGGCTGGCTGGCCGGGTCCGGCCGGCTCCAGTCGCCGAGCCACGCCCAAACGTCAGCCCCGCCGCCGGCCGAGGCCGCGGCCCCGCGGCCGGGGTGCTGCGGCGAGGCCGACCGCGGCCTGCTGCTGGCTCGGACCGACGCCCCGCTGCCCGGCTCCGGCGGCGGGGCCGGCCAGCCCGCCGGTAGTGGCAAAAAGCCGAACATCCTCGTCATCTTCGGCGACGACATCGGCCAGACCAACGTCAGCGCCTACAGCCGCGGGTTGATGGGCTTCACCACGCCCAACATCGACCGCATCGGCGCCGAGGGTGGCGTGTTCGTCAATTACTACGGCCAGCAGTCGTGCACGGCCGGCCGGGCGGCGTTCATCACCGGCCAGTGCCCGTTCCGCACCGGGCTGACGAAGGTCGGCATGCCGGGCGCGACGGTGGGCCTTCAGAAGGAAGACCCGACGATCGCCGAGTTCCTCAAGCCGCTCGGCTACGCGACCGGGCAGTTCGGCAAGAACCACCTCGGCGACCGCGACGAGTTCCTGCCGACCAACCACGGGTTCGACGAGTTCTTCGGCAACCTCTACCACCTCAACGCCGAGCAGGAGCCGGAGAACGAGGACTACCCGAAAGACCCGGCGTTCCGAAAGCGGTTCGGCCCCCGTGGCGTGCTGAAGAGTACGTCCGACGGCAAGATCACCGACACCGGCCCGCTCACGAAGAAGCGGATGGAGACGGTGGACGAGGAGTTCCTGGCCGCGGCGAAGGACTTCATCGACCGCAGTCACAAGGCGCAGAAGCCGTTCTTCTGCTGGTTCAACTCGACGCGGATGCACATCTTCACCCACCTCAAGCCCGCGTCCAAGGGTAAGACGGGGTTGGGCATCCAGGCCGACGGCATGGTCGAGCACGACGGCATGGTCGGCGAGCTGCTCAAGCAGCTCGACGACCTCGGCATCGCGAACAACACGATCGTCGTCTACACGACCGACAACGGGGCGATGAAGAGCATGTGGCCGGACGGCGGGGCGTCGCCATTCCGGTCCGAAAAGGACACCAACTGGGACGGCGCGTTCCGCGTGCCCGCCCTGGTCCGCTGGCCCGGTCACATCAAGCCGGGGTCGAACTTCACGGAGCTGTTCTCCGCCGAGGACTGGCTGGTCACGCTCGTCGCCGCGGCCGGCGGCGACCCGAACCTACGGGAGAATGCGACCAGGGGCGTGACGGCCGGCAACAAGACGTTCAAGGTCCACCTCGACGGGTTCAACCAACTCGACTACCTGACCGGCAAGACCGACAAGGGGGCCCGCCACGAGTTCTTCTACTTCGGCGACGACGGCGAATTGATGGCCTACCGCGACGACCGCTTCAAGTACATGTTCCAGGTTCAGCGGGCCATCGGCGTGGACGTCTGGATCGAGCCGCTCACCGTGCTCCGGACCCTGCAGTTCATCGATCTGAAGTCCGACCCGTATGAATACTCGATTGACGCCTCCGCCTACTACAAGCCCTGGCTGATGGACCGCGCGTTCCTGATTCTGCCCGCGGTTGCCAAGGTGACGGACTACCTCAAGACGTACAAGGACTTCCCGCCGCGGCAGCGGCCGGCGAGTTTCTCGATCGACCAGGTCATCGAAAAGCTCGAAGCGGGCACCAAGGCAAAGTGACGCGGCCGAGACGCCGGGCCGGGACTTGGTCCCGGCCCGGCCGACGATTCGCCCGCCAACCCCCTCTCAACCGGAGCATCCAGCCATGCCAGACACCGACGATCGCGTTGCGGCAGCCGAAGCGGACGTCGCCGCGGCCGACGACAAGGTCAAGCAGGCCGAGGTGGAGCTGCTCGCCGCCCGGCGCGGTTCGGACCAGTCGGCGATCGACGATGCCGACGCGAACCTGAAGCAAGCCGAGGTCGAACTGCTCGCCGCCCGGGAGAAGGTCAAGGCCGCCCGGGGGGGCTGAGGGCCGCGGCCCCGTCTGGAAACGGCAAAGTGAGGCCCCATGTCCGCGCGCGACGCGCTGCTGGAACTGAAAAAACGCATCGGCGAGTCGATCATCGGCCAGGAGGCCGTGATCGACCGCCTTCTGATCGCGCTGCTGGCCGACGGCCACATCCTCATGGAAGGGCTGCCCGGCCTCGCCAAGACCCGCACGATCAAGACCCTGGCGAAGAACCTGGAGAGCGACTTCCGCCGCATCCAGTTCAC
>DASXAN010000667.1:0-2646 GCA_036406755.1 Gemmataceae bacterium | reverse complement strand
CTGCTCGCCCGCGCCTGCTTCGACCGCGGGCTGGCCCACTTCCAGAAACGGGAATGGGACCAGGCCGTCGCCGCCCTGACCGACGCCCTCCGCCACGACCCGGCCCACCCGAAGGCCCACTACTACCGCGGCCGAGCCCACGCCGCCCGCAACGACTTCGCCGCCGCCGTCGCCGACTTCACCGCCGCGATCGATCTGGCGCCGGACGACCCGGCGGCGTACAACGACCGCGGCATCGCCCGCGTCTCGCTCGGCGAGCACGCCGCCGCCGTCGCCGACTTCGACGCCGCCCTGGCCCGCGCCCCGGACTCCCACGCCACCTGGTTCAACCGCGGCAGCGCCCGGCTCAACCTCGGCGACGCGGCCGGGGCGGTCGCCGACTACGACGAGGCCATCCGCCGGCACCCGCGGGAGGCCCGGTACTACTACTTCCGCGGCGCGGCCCGGCACAAGCTCCACCAGCCCGACGCGGCCGTGGCCGACTACGCGGCCGCCATCCGCCTCGACCCCGACCACGTGGACGCCCACCACCAGCGGGGCCTGATCCGCACCGCCGCCGGCGACTTCGACGGGGCGGTGGCCGACTTCACCCGCGTCATCCGCCACCGGCCGAAGCTCGCCGCCGCCTACCGCGACCGCGGGCTGGCCCTGGCCGGCCGCGGCGACCGCCCGCGGGCCTTGCAGGACCTGACCGCCGCCCTGCGGCTGGACCCGACCGACGTGGCCGCCCGCGTCGTCCGCGGCGGGGTGCAATCGGCCCTGGGCCACCACGACCGCGCCCTGCTCGACTTCGAGGAGGCGCTCCGCCTGGACCCGGCCTGCGTCGCCGCCCACGTCAACCGCGGGGTCGCCCACCTCGGCCTCAACCAATTCGCCGCCGCCGTCGAGGATTTCACCGCCGCCCTGCGGCTGGACCCGGCCGTCCACGCCGCCCACTTCCTCCGCGGCCGGGCGCACCAGACGAACCGGAACTACCCCGCCGCCGCCGCCGACTACCGGGCCGCGGTCAAGCTCAAGCCGGACGACGCCCGATATCACAACCAGCTGGCCTGGCTGCTGGCCACCGGCCCGGACCCGGCGTGCCGGGACGCGGCCGCGGCCGTCGCCCACGCCGTAGCGGCGTGCGACCTGACCGGCGGGGCTGACGTTGCCGTCCTCGACACGCGGGCGGTCGCCCACGCCGCCGCCGGCGACTTCGAGGAGGCCGTGCGGTGGGCGGAGGCGGCCCTGGGCCGCGCCGGCCCGGAGGTCCGGGCGGAGTTGCGCGACCGGCTGAACCTGTTCCGGTCGGGCAAATCCTACCGCGAGGGCGGCGGGTAACGATTCCACGGAGCGGAGACCAACCAGTGAGCGGCATCTACGAACTCGGCCTCGCCCGCAGCCTGGAACACAAGATGGCGAAGCTCCTGGCCGACGCCGGCCAGACGGTCGTGCCGACGGGGGCGCTGGGGGCCGGCGTGTCGGTCACGCACACAAACGACACGGAACACGCCTACGACCCGGTCCGCGGGGTGCTGACGATCACCGGCGTGGTCAAGATCGACGTCCACGGGCTGCCGAAGGCGGCCTGACCCGCTGCGCGGGAATGACGAATGACGAAATACCCAATGACGAAGGAACCCCGAAGCCCGAATGACGAATGAGGTCCGATCCGGCACCATCCATCTCATCATTCGGGCTTCGGCATTCGGGGTTCCTTCGTCATTGCGTATTTCGTCATTCCATTCCCCCGCCGGCCCTCGCGCTCAAATCGCTTCGTAACAACGCTCCTCCGTCGGCGCTCGGGTATACTGACCGGCGACCCCGCGACCGACCCGGAGGACCCGCCATGCCGGCCGACGCACCCGCCGACCGCGTCCCGCTGCCCCTCGTTCACCTCAGCGCCGCCGGCGACGACGCCGCCACCGCCACCGCCGACGTCCGCCTGACCATCGCCGGCCAGCCGGTCCAGCTCCGCCTGACCGTGCCGACCGGCCCGGCCCCCGTCCGCCAGCTGCTGCCCCTCTTCCACGGCCTGGCCAACTTGGTCGTGGACATTGCCGAGAAGGATGTCGAGCGGAAGGGCGAGCACATCTCCTGCCGGGCCGGGTGCGGGGCGTGCTGCCGGCAGATCGTGCCGATCTCCGAGTCGGAAGCCCACGCCGTCAAGCGGCTGGTGGACGAGCTGCCCGAGCCGCGGCGGACGGCCGTGCGGGAGCGGTTCGCCGCCGGCGTCAAGCGGATGGCCGAGGTCGGGATGCTCAAGCGGCTGCGGTACGTCGAGCGGGAGACGAACGCGGTCACGCTCGGCCTGGACTACTTCCGCGTCGGCGTGCCGTGCCCGTTTTTGGAGGAGGAGTCCTGCTCGATCCACCGCGACCGGCCGCTCGCCTGTCGGGAATACCTCGTCACGTCGCCGGCCGAGTTCTGCGCGAAGCAGGAGCCGGGCACGGTCAAGGGGGTGCCGATCCCGGCGGAGGTGTCGCGGGCGGTGCGGGCGGTGGACAAGGGGTCGTCGCCGGTCGGGTGGGTGCCGCTGCTGCTGGCGCTGGACTGGGCGGAAGGCCACCCGGAGCCGCCGGCGACGCGGACGGGGCCGGCCGTGGTGCAGCAGGTGTTCGCCGGGCTGACGGGCCAGGTGCCGCCGGCCCCGCCGGCGTGAGGGCA
>DASXAN010000666.1:0-16241 GCA_036406755.1 Gemmataceae bacterium | reverse complement strand
TTCGGCTGAACCGGCGGCGTCACGGTGAAAGTATCGTTCCCGGGGTTCGGGTCGGAACTGTCGCTGCTGTTGATGGAGGCCGTGTTGGTGTAGCTCCCGCCGCTCGGGCCGACGATGGCCGTGATGTGCAGGACGGCGGTGTTGTCCGGCGGCGTCGCCCCGATGGTCCCGATCGTCCACAGCCCGGTCCCCCGGGCGTACGTGCCGCCGTTGAGTCTGGCGTCGTCGCTGACGTAGGTGTAGCCGTTGGGCAGCAGGTCCAGGACCGAGACGTTTTGCGCCGCGCTGGGGCCGTTGTTGGTGACGGTCAGCGCGAACACGATCTGGTCGCCGGGCGTGAGCGTGCCGCTGCCGTCGAGGTCCGTGAACGTGAAAGTCTTGTCCACCCCCAGGTCGGACACGGGCACGATGGCGTCCGAGTCGACGGCCGTGTTGTTGCCCAGGTTCGGGTCGGTGATGCCCGCGGGCGGCAGGACCGTGGCGATGTTGGTCAGCGTGCCGGCGGCGGCGTTCGGGTCGAGCGTGCCGGTGACGGTGTAGACCACTTCGCCGCCCACCGGCAGATCGAGCGACGCGCTGATGTCGTTGCCGGTGCCGCTACCGGGCGTGGCGGTGGCCCCGCCGGAGACCACGCTCGTGAAGCTGACGCCGGTGAGCGAGGCCGGCACGTTGTCTGTAAAGCTCGCCCCGGTGACGTCGTTCGGGCCGGCGTTGGTGACCGTGATCGTGTAGGTGACGACGCCGCCCGGCTGGATGCTGGTGACGTTATTGGTCTTGGTGACCCGGAGATCGGCCTCCGGGGTGATCACGATCGGCGTCGTGTCGGTGGCCGTGTTGTTGTCCGGGTTCAGGTCGGGCCCGCTCGTGCCTGAATCGTCGATCGAGACCGTGTTGGTGATCTCCGTCACGCCGGGGGGCAGCGGCGAATTCACGGTGACGGCAAAGACCACCGTGGCGCTGGCGCCGACCGGCAGGTCGCCGACGGACAGGCTGAACTGACCGGGCTCCTCCGTGTCCCACGCCGGGTCACTGTACGTGCTGTTGAAGGTCGTGTTGGCCGGCAGCGCCTCCGTGAGCACGACGCCGTTGGCGTCCTGGGTGCCGACGTTGCTGTAGGTGATCTGGTAGAGCACGATGCCGCCGGCCACCGTGGACGTGCCGCCGTCGGTCTTCGTGACGACCAGGTCCGGCGCCGCGTTGACCGGCGTGCTGTCCGTGGCCGAGTTGTTGTCCGGGTTGACGTCGGCCCCGTGCGTTCCGTCGTCGTTGATGTTCACGGTGTTGACGAGCTGTTCCAGCGCGACCGGAACCGGGGTCGGGGCGGTCACCGCGAAAACAACCGAACCGCTGGCGCCCGGGGCCAGGCTGCCGACCGCGAAGGTGAACGCGGTGCTGCCGATCGCCGTCCAGCCCGGGGTGCTCGCGGCGGCGTTGAACGTCGAGCCGGGCGGCAGGAACTCGGTGAGCACAACGCCCGTCGACTTGGCCAGCCCGACGTTGGCGAAGTCGATCGTATAGGTGACCGTGCCGCCGGGGTCGACCGTGGCCCCGCCGTCCGACTTGGTCACGACCAGGTCCGGTGCGGCGGTCGCCGTGATCGTGGTCTGGCGGCTCGCGGTCACCCCCTCCGTGCCCTCGTGGGCCGTGACGACGACCGAGAAGGTGTCGCCCACGGGCGGGGTCCAGGGGAGCTCGTACGTCTTGCTGCCGGGGGTCGAGGCCACGACGTCGGCGTCGGTCAACGTCGTCGAGAGCACGCTGCCGCCCGCGGAATTCTTGATGACCACGTCGGCGCCGGTGATGTCCGACTTGCCGAACGGGTCGCTGACCGTGAACCGGACGAACGCGGGCTGTCCGGCCGGGGTGTCGGTGACCGGCGACCCGTTGGGCAAGGGCGCGTTGAAGACGCCCAGCGAGTCGACCGTGATGGCCGTGGCCGTGGCCACCTCCACCTGCGACGGGAAGGTCTGGCTGTCGTACAGAATGTTGAACGAGTAGCTCCCGTCAAAGTCGGTGTACGTCAGGCTGATCTGCCCCCCCGTGGGGACCGTGAAGTTGTTCGTCATCGTGCCGATCCACACGAGCTTGTAGACGCCGGTGCCCAGCTGCGGCTCCGGCGTCACCGTCGTCGGCGGCGCGGAAATCGACAGGATCGTGCTGCCGTTCTGCGACAGCCTCACGGAGAGCGCCGGCGCGGCGGGCAACGTGTTGCCGGGGAACAGCTGGATGTAGGTCGTGACCATCACCTGGCCGCCCGCGGGCATCACGAACGGCGAGGTCATCGGGTCGGTCTGGGTGAAGGTCGTCTGGGTCGTCACCGTGCCGGGCAGGTACCGGTCCCAGGTAAAGGCCATCGGCTGACTGTTATTCGCATTCGTGTTCGTGTTGCTCTCCAACTGAATGGGCGCCGCAAAACTACCAAGGGTGCCGGGGCCGCCACTGCCATTCACGCCGTCCCAGAGATCGGAGCGCAGGATCTTGCCGTCGTCGTTGACCATCAACTGGATCTGGTCGGAGTACGGGTTGGAGCTGAGCGTGATCGCGCGGGTGGACTTGTTGGCGAAGTTGCCGAAATTGGTGCCCGTGGTGGACCAGAGCCCCGTGGTGGGGTCCCAGGTCTTGTATTGCAACTCGGTGGTGCCCGTGTTGTTGTTGTAGACCGCCAGGGCCTCGCCCGATTTGCTCTCGAAGGCGACCGCGATGTTGAGGTTGTCGCCCTTGTCGACTCCGTCGGTGACTCCCAGGGTGGCGGAGGGCTGCCAGGAGGAGGTGTCGCCGTTCCAGACGTTCATCCATGTATCTTTGCCGTTGGACTGCACTCCCAGCACGATCCGGTTGCTGGTCGGGTCGGCGGCCAGGACGGTCCACTGGGCGTAGTTGTTCGTGCCCGCGGGGGGACCCGGTACCAGGACGGGGGTGGCGGGGGGGGTGTTCCCGGGCGTCCACGATGTCCCGTTCCAGATCTGGTAGCCGACGCTCCCCGTCGTCCCGACGGCATACACCACCATCGCCCGGCCGGACTTCCGCTCGTAGACGACGTTTGCGTCGGTGAAGTTGTGAGCCGTGTTAGCGTCGAGCTGGACCTGATTGCCCCAGCTCGTGCCGTTCCAGACGAGGGCGCGGTCCACCTCGGTCTTGTTGTCGGTGACCGTGATGACGATCTCGTTGGACGTGGACAGCGGATTGGAGGCGATGCGGATCTGTCGCGGTTCGGCCCCCGTGTAAGCGGTAATGACTTGGGCGGGCGTCCAGGACGTGCCGTCCCAGAGGGAGTACATGAGTTTGTTTTGATCCGCTTTGGGTACTGTGGCGATAGTCCCGGTGTTCCACACCAGCATGGCCCGGCCGCTGTTCGTCTCGTACGCGACGGCGGCCCCCCAGTACTGGTTGCTACTCGGCTTGCCGAGGTTTGTTTGGACCCTCCCGTTGACGTTGATCGCGATCGGGGTCCACGCCGACCCGTTCCAGATGGCGCCGCTGATGCGCGGGTCGCTGGTGACGCCGACGGCGATGATCTCGTTCCGCTTGGGCGACGCGGCGGTGTCCATCGTGATGTAGCTGCTGCCGTCCGTCACCTGAACCAACCGCGGGCCGTACCCCGTCAGGTTCCATTGGCTGTACACGAGGTCCTTGTTGGAGCTACTGCTCCAGGTGGCCATGCCCGTGGAGTTCGGGCTGACCTGCGGGATCATCGCAACCATGGACGTGCTGGTGTCGCCCGTGGCCACCGGATCGATGCGGTCCATTCCCTGTGTGTTAGGAACGTTGTTGATGTCGCTCAGGTAGAGCTGCTTGTCGACCGTCTGGACCGACCCGCCCGCGAAGTTGAGCCGCGACGTGGCCGTGTTGCTGTTGTTGACGCCGTCGTTGACCACCACGGTAATGACCCGCTGTTGCGTGTCCGGGAAGTCCAGGCTGTTGAAGTACTCGAGCGAGGCGATCACCGCCGCGTAGTCGGCCAGCGTCGCGGTGCCCGTCAGCGTGAAGCCGCCGTTGCCGTCCGAGGCGACGTTGATGCCGAAGCTGGAGGCCAAAGCCGTGTCGATCAGCAGCGTCTCGGCCGTGCCGTCCGGGCGGGTGGTCAGCTTGATCGTGGCGGACGAGATGGTGGGGCTGCCCAGGTCGGTAATCACCGTGTCGGTGTCGGCGGCGGGAAAGGCCTCGCCGCCGGCGAAGGTGCCCAGGAAGTCGGCGCCGGTGGCGCCGGTGCTGTCGTTGGCGTCGAGGTCGATCACGGGCGGCGGAATGGCCACGTTGACCGAAGCGATGCCCTGCCGGCCGCACGGGTGGTCCGTGATCACCAGACGAATGGTGTCCGTGGGTTGGGTCAGCAGGTACTGCGTGGTGATGGTCTGTCCGGCGGTCGCCGTGCCGGCGGGGACGGAGAAGATGCCGCCGTTGGTGCTGACCCACTGATAGGTGTAGTTTCCGTCGCCGCCCGTGATGGTGGCCGTGAGGGTTGCCGGCTTCCCCGCCACGATGTTCGGGACGGTCACCGAGCCCTGCGGGGCGCGGAGGATGCCGACGGTGAGCAGGAAATTGAAGAAGGCCCGCTGGGCGGCGATCTGGGCGGAAAGCGCCCCGTTGGTCAGCTGGTGCCCCCCCTCGTACATCACCATCCCGTCCGCGGGGTTGCCGTAGGCGTTGCCGTAGGCGACGACAGCCCCGGAGTTGTTGGGTGACGTCCCGCCGCCCGGAGGATTGCTCGGGTTGGTCGGATCGTAAACGGCAACGGTTGTCGTACTCCGCCATCCGGCCGCGGTGGGGAAGTAAATCTGTTCGGAGCCGTTCTGGGTGGCCGCGTCCAGATTGTTCATGATCTGCATGACCGGGTCGTTGGCAGAGGCCGGATTGTAGCTGTAGGGGGGCGTGCCGTTGCCGTGGGTGCCGAAGGGCACCAGGCCGCCGTTGCTCAGGAAATCCAGCTGCGTCCCGTCGGGGAGAAAGGTGTTTGACAGGACACTGCCGGCATGGCACCCGACCCACAGGCTGCCGCCGGAGGTGATGAAGTTGTACAGGGCCTGTTGCCACGCAACCGGCCATGTGTTCGGGTCGGCGTGCGGCAGAATGTAGATGTCCTGACATTCGGTCAGATTGGTCGGATTGCCGATGGTGTAAGACGAGGCCGGAACGCCGGCGTTGGTGTAGTAGGGCACAGCGAGCTTCCCGTTCGCGGCGTCGAGGACGGCGCGCGGGAAGCTGGTGATCTGGCCGTAGATGTCGGTGGTCACGGGGGCGGCCAGCGTGTCGACGACCACGCCCTGGGCCTTCCAGACGTTGATGTCGGCGATGACCGCCGGCGTGAGGAAGCCGGCTTCGATGACGAACGGGCCGCCGCTGTAGGTCTTCGTCCCGGTGGTGGTGGTCGCCGTGAAATCGGCCGGGGTTGCGGGGGGACTGGTGGGACTGCCGACGAAAGTCTTGTTCGGGTTGATGGCCCAGTCCACGGGCACCTTGAAGTTGGTGGTCAGGTCGTACACGAGGCCGTACGGCTTCAGCGCGTTGCCAACGGTTTGCGTCGGCTGGCCCATGTCGACGATCAAGGATCCGGGCGCGAACGTCGTCAGCGCCGGTGTCTCCCGACACTCCAGGGCCTCGACGAGGAGCCTCAGGGCGCGGTGACGCTGATTGCCTCGAGGCCGGGCGGCCGTACCGTGACGCCGACGCGACCGCCGAAACCTCAAGCCACACAGCCAGGAACGGAAGTGGAAGGACATCGCGGGAACCCCCGGAGTGCTCGGCGGATGAACCACGGAACCGGAGACGGCGACCGCCGTCCCTAGCCGGTTCGGGAGTGCGCCGTACGTGGCACTAGTTCACCGCCCGTGGGGCGGCGATGCGGGGGACGATCATCGTCCCGCGGAGATGACGCGAGGGGCGATCAACATCCCTCGGAGATGACACGGCGAGTAAGGCGGTTGCAGTCCGGCCTCACACCGCGAGGCCGGCCGGGTGCCGGCGTCAAAACAGAGGCTTCGGGCGAGACCGAGCCGGCGTGAAAGGGGCTGGGGCGCCGGCTCGTCTTCTCGGACGGCCCGCTGTCGGGCCAACGGCGGATCGGGCTTCCCTACCGACGACCTCGCGTTTGCGAGTAGTATCTTTGGCACGGCCAAGGCGAGGTCAGGGGACGGGCGAACGATCGGGCTCGTTGCCGGCACCTACCAAGAGATACGCTCGCCTCTCCCAAGTCAAGTGAAAACGGGTAAGCCTGTCAATCTTTGAGGGCGTGTCCGACCGCGAGCCGCGGGGAATGGGACCGACCAGGGAACCAGGCGGGCCGAATTCGGCACCGACCGCGAGCCACGGGCCGGGGCGATTCAGGCGGCGGCCCGCCCGACACCCGGCGGCGGGGCCGGCTCGACGCCGTCCCCGCGGCCGGCCGGCCTGCGGTCAGAACCTGAACTCCAAGCCGAGGTCGATTCCCTGAATCCAGAGGCTGCTGTTATCCAACCTGGGGGCGGGCCGGAGCGGCCCGGTGACGGGCGTCGTGACCGGGGGGAGAAGGTTCGGGTTCACGGTCAAGTCGATCTGATTGCCGGCCCGCAGCACCTCGCCCCAGTAGATGAACGTGTAGCCGGCATACGCCTGGAGGCGCGGCGTGACCTGGTATCCGAGCCGCGCGCCGAACTCGGGGACGACGACGAAGCGATCCCGGGTCGTCCGGCCGATGTTGCTCTGCAGCGCCAGCAGGCCGCCGGCGCTCGTGACAGGCGGCGCACCCGGCACGGTCACGGTGGTGCTGCCGTCGATGTCCAGCACTTCATGATTGTCGCCCATGGCCACGTCGGCCCGGCCCGCGAGCACCCAGGCCCCCCGACGGATCTCGCCGCGCAGCCCCAGGTCGAAGCCATGGAAATCGTTCGTGGTCTCAAACCGATCCGTCACCGCAAAGGTCGTCCCGAGGGGGACGGCCGCCGAGCCGGTCGTGCTCGTGAGGTTCTCCGTGACCTCCACGCGATCCGCCAGGCGAAGGAAGCGATAGCCAGCCACGAGGTCGAGCCGCGAATCGCACCGGCAACACAGGTTGCACCTGAGCAGGGCGTCCGCGCCGAGCAGGCCGGTCGAACTCTCGCCCGCGGACACGGTCCCGGCGACCCGGCCGGGGAACGCGACGAGTTCGGAGGACTGCTGGCCCAGGACCGCGTCGAAGAACGGCCGGGCCAGAATGGGGTTACCGGTGGAGCTGGCGCTCAACCCGGACCCCAACGTCTCGAGCATGAAAAAATCGGCCTCCAGGCCGATCCGCTGGCAGTCGTCCAGCCAGTAACCCAGTGTCCCGCGCCCGCCCGAGCGGACGCCGCTGTTGACGTCCGAGTTCCCGAAGAGCACGACGGTCCCCGGCGCCCCGAGGACCCCGGCCTGGGATGCGGGCGTGCCGGCCGGACTCGTGGTCACCAGCGGCGGCAACGGCGCACCTTTCATCCACCACAGCAAATACTCGGCGCTGCCCCAAAATCGACCGGAGGCGTCGCCGCCCTGTGGCGTGCAAACCGGTGCGGCGTCACACCCGGGCTGACCGTTCAGAGGCCCCGGAATGAGATGTGGGACAGGTTGTTGGACCACGCCCTGCCCGGTCTGCGGGGGCGCTGGCGGCGACTCGTCGCCACGGGCCGGCCCGACATTCGCCGCAAGGATGCAAGAAAACAGGAGAGTGATTTGGCGCGCCGTCACGGCTGGCCTCCTGCCGCCGGGGCAATTTGATATCACGGATTGTCCATTGCTCTTACTTTCGGCGTGCCCCTGGTAAGCTCTTGAGGGAATAGGCGAGTAGGCAAATGGGGGACCCCGTCGGTCGGGCTGGCCGCCGTGGACCCCGGCGAAGCCGACCGCCGATTCGGTCGCACCGCCCCGCAAGAAACGGCAATTCCTTGCGGGGCGTCCCTTTGTGGCGGGGACGCGAATTACTTCACCGGGCCGGGTGGGGTCAGGTACTTCGCCAGGAACCGGTACGCCTCGGCCCGCGACTCCCGGGCGAACTTGGTGTCCAGGCGGTTGAACTGGTGGCCGCCCGGCGCGTCCTTGTACACCTTGTGCTCGAACGTCTTGCCGGCCGCCTTCAGCGCCTGGATCAGGTGCTCGACCTCCAGCACGTTGACGTCCTCGTCGTTGGTCGTCGTGTGGATCAGGACCGGCGTCTGCAACTTCTCCGCGTTCCACGCCGGCGACCGACGGCGGTACTCCTCGACGTCTTCCCGAGCCGTCTTGCCGATGTGGTACGGGGCCGAGAACAGGTCGCGGTAGGCCGGCTCGGCGTACCCCATGCGGGCCACCAAGTCGGACACCGGCACGCCCGCGTACCCCGCCTTGAATTCCTTGGGGTGGGCGAACAGGTTCATCAGGGTGATCAGGCCGCCGTGACTCCAGCCCATGACGCCGACCCGCTCGGGGTCGAGGTTGTCGTGGGCGTCCAGCATGAACTGCCGGGCGGCGAACACGTCCTCGACCTCCAGCCCGCCGTAGTCGATCAGCTCCCAGAACTCGCGGCCGTACCCGGCGCTGCCGCGGTAGTCCGGGGCGACGACCGCGTAGCCCTGCCGGAGCAGTTCGCGGAGGACGTTGACGTAGTTGGCGCCGACGTTGCCGTGGACGCCGCCGTGGGCGAAGACGATCAACGGCAGCTTCTGCCCGGCCGCGTAGTTCTTGGGGAGGAAGGTCAGCGCGGGGACCACCACCGGGTTCTTGGCCCCGGGGCCCGTCGGGTTCCGCACGACCCGGGGCGGCGGGCCGGTGTACCGGACCTTGTCGATCCGCGCGAGGTCCGCGAGCGCCTGGACGAGCGCCTGCTCGTCGATCTTGCGGGCCAGGAATTGTTCGGTGAAGTTGAGCGACCGTCCCAGGCTCGCCCGCTCGTCGTCCACGTCGGCCGGTGCCGCCTTGGGCGGCTGCGGGCGGAGGACGCCCGGGACGATGATCACGCCAGCGACGGCGCAGGCCGCGACCCGCAGGTACATCGTTCCCACCATCACACCTCCCTGGCCTTGGGGCCACGGACGGCCCCACCCCTCGCACCGGGACATTCACCAACTGAACGTCAACAGCGACACCCCTTGCCGCGGCAGCGTGAAACGGACGGTCGCCGCCCCGGCACCGGGGCGGATCCACTCCGCCGGGCCGAGCGGGGCCAGTTTTGCCGCCGCCTCCAGCCGGGCGTACTGCTCGGCCGTCGGCCGCGGCGGTGACCCGAGTTCCTTCCAGACGGCGTAAGGGTTGCCGTGCCGCTCGTCGATGCGGTCGTGACGAACCTGGACACGGGCCGCGTCCGCCGGCAGGCCGGCGACCGACAGCTCGACCGCCGCGTCCGGGCCGGGCACGTCGTCGTCGTGGTAATGCCAGACGAGCGCCCACAGCTCCCGGCCGTGGCGGCTGGCGAGCGCGGCCACGTCCGGCCGGTCGCGGACGCCCCGGCGGAGGATCGCGTCCAGGCCCGCGTCGGCCGTGCTCGTCGTCTTGACCCGCCGGCCGCGCATCCGGCTGAACATGCGGAACACGTTGAGCACCGGCAGGTCGATGCCGCCGGTGGCCAGCGCCCGGAACCCGTCGAAGAGCGGCTGGCCCTCGAATTCGAACGCCCAGGTGACGGCGCCGAGGAGGTTGGCCCGGCGGCGGTCGGCGAGCTGGTACTTGCGGGCGAAGGTGGCGGCCGTGTAGCTGGCGTAGAGCGGCCCGTTGCGGTAGCCGTTCTGCGGGTAGACGCGGGCGGAGCAGGCGGCGCACCCGTCCGGGTCGGACTCGCCGATGATGACCGGCGTGTCCCGCAGCTCGGGGAAGCCGGTGACGATCTCGAAGCCGCGGTCGATGTCCCGCAGCTGGGACGCCGGCCCCATGCGGACGTGGCCGTCCACGAACCGCGGCGAGCCCTTGGCGTGGAAGCCGACGTAGTCGAGCGGCGAGCCGGTCCGGCCGGTGGCGTGGTTGCGGCCGTGCAGGCAATGGTCGAGGAAACCGCGGAGGAACCGGGCCGCGCTCTCGGAGCCGGGGCCGGTCGAGTGCGGGCCGCCGACCCGGGCCGCCGGCAGGGCCCGTTTGACGGCGTCGGCGGCGAAGTCGTAGAGCTTGTGGTACTCCTCCGGCGTGCCCCGCCAGTAGCCGATGTTCGGCTCGTTCCACACCTCCCAGTACCAGGTCTGGACCTCGGCCTTGCCGTAGCGTTCGATGCAGTGCCTCGCCCACCGGTGGACCAGCTCGCCCCATTTGGCGTAATCCCTCGGCGGGTACGCCCAGCCGGTGAAGATCGTGCCGTAATTGGCCCCCGGCTTCCAGTCGTGCCGGTACGGCCGCGGCTTCGTGGACAGCGCCTCCGGCATGAACCCGATTTCGACGAGCGGCTTCAGGCCCCGCTCGCGGAGCGTGTCGAAGATGCGGTCCACGATCGTCCAGTCGTACCGCGGGTTGCCGTCGGCGTCCTCGGTGTAGGCGTTGGTCGAGCCCCACTTCAGGGCCGGCGTGCCGTCGCCGGAGGTGAGCAGGTTGTGGGTGCGGACGTAGACCGGCTGCGGGCCGAGCTCGGCCAGCCGCGCCAGCAGCTTCTTGCCGTCGGCCATGTACGTGTAGTTCGGCTCGTCGCAGCCGAAGAACCGCCAGACGGGGCGCAGCTCGCCCTCGTCCGCCGCCGCGTCCACCCGGACGGCGACGGGGAAGGCGTCGTCCGCGGCCGGCGCCGCGGCGAGGCCGGACAGCGCCAGGGCCGACGTGGCGAGGAATTCTCTGCGGTCGGCGGACATGGCTGACCCCTCACCCGCCGGCGGCGGTCCGCCGCGGCGGGGCGGCGTTGCGGTCCGGCGGCTCGACGCCGTGCAGGTGGCGGACGAAGAAGTCCTGCAACCGGCGGGCGCCGTAGGCCCCGCCCATGCCGTGCCCGGCCCCGGGCACCACCAGCATGTCGAAGTCCTTGTTCGCCTTGACGAGCGCGTCCACCACCCGCAGGGTCGATTCCGGCGGCACGTTCGTGTCCATCTCGCCGACGATCAGCAGCAGCTTGCCCTTGAGCCGGTAGGCGTTGTCCACGTTGGAGCAGGCGGCGTACTGGGGGCCGACCGGGTAGCCCATCCACTGCTCGTTCCACGACGCCTTGTCCATGCGGTTGTCGTGGCAGCCGCAGCCGGCGACGGCGACCTTGTAGAAGTCCGGGTGGAACAGGACGCCGGCCATCGCGTTCTGCCCGCCGGCCGACCCGCCGGTGATGCCGACCCGGCTCAGGTCGTAGTACGGGTACTTCCTGGCCACGGCCTGGTGCCAGAGGATGCGGTCCGGGAAGCCGGCGTCCTTGAGGTTGTGCCAGCAGACGTCGTGGAACGCCTTCGACCGGTTGGCCGTGCCCATGCCGTCGATCTGCACGACGACGAACCCCAACTCGGTGAGGCTCGCGAACCGGCGGGCGGCGGAGAACGTCTTCGGCACGAAGGAGCCTTGCGGGCCGGCGTAGATCTGTTCGATGACGGGGTAGAGCCGGTGCGGGTCGAAGTCCCGCGGCCGGCAGATGATGCCCCAGATGTCGGTGGTGCCGTCCCGGCCCTTGGCCACGAACACCTCCGGCGGCTCCCAGCCGCGGGACCGCAGCTCGGACACGTCCGCCTTCTCCAATTCACAGACGAGCGCCCCATCCGAGGCGCGCCGCAGCTCGTGGGCCGGCGGCAGGTCCACCCGCGAGTAGGTGTCGATCAGGTACTTCCGGTCCGGCGAATACTGGACCGTGTGATTGCCGTCGCCCTCGGTCAGCGCGACCAGGCCGGTGCCGTCGAAGTTGACCCGGTAGTAGTGGACGAAGTACGGGTCCTGGCCGGGGTTCTTGCCGCTGGCGCGGAACCAGATCTGCCGGCCGGCCTCGTCGATGCGGTCCACGCCGCGGACCACCCACGGGCCGTTGGTGATCGGGTTCTTGACTTTGCCCTCTTTGGCGTCGATCAGGTACAGGTGCCGCCAGCCGTCGCGCTCGGAGGCGTAGATCAGCTCGTCGGCGTTGTCGAGGTAACTGACGATCGGGATGTTCACGGCCTCAGCGTGGGCCGTCCAGATGAACGTCTCGGACTTCTCGTCGATCAGGTTGCGGGCCTGGCCGGTGTGGGCATCGACCTTGACCAGCCGGAACCGCTGGTGGCCGCGGTCCACCTTCTCGTACGTGAAATGGCGACCGTCCTTGTTCCACCGCAGCCGCGGGGTGCCGAAGTCGATCCGGTCCACGTCCGGCTTGGTCTGTTTGCGGTCGGCCACGGTGAACAGGTTCAGCTCGTAGGCCGTGAACTTGTCGCCGGGCAGGGGGTACGGGCGGGTGTGCAGCCGGGCCCGGCCGCCGCCGGCCGGCGACGACTCGATCAGGGACACCTCCTTGCGGTCGCCCGGCTCGATGCGGAACGCGACCAGCGTCTTCGAGTCGGGCGCCCACCGGAGCATCCCGTAGTCGACGCCCTCCTTGCCGTCGTCGCTCAGCCGGATTTCTTCACCGCCGCCGTCCGGGCGGACGTAGACGTTGTGGTCCTTGACGAACGCGGTCCACTTGCCGTCCCGGGAGCGGGGCGACGGTGGCGCCTCCCGCGGCCCCGGCCCGCGGCCCTGCCGGCCCTGCTGCGGCGGGTCGGCGGTCGTCCCGTCGAACCAGGGGGCCTGGAGCGTCTCGGTCTCGTCCTCGTCTTCCGGCGGCGGCTTGTCCGGCGCCGCGGCGGGCGGCGGCGCGTCGGTCTTGGAGCAGACGTAGCCGGCCAGCTCGCAGGTCCAAGTCGTGCCGCCGACTTTGAACCGCACCGCCCGATCTTCGTTGACGAACTCGACGGCGTCGAACGGCAGCCGGTCGGACTTGTACTCGGTTCCGGCCGCCTGCGAGAGCGCCCCGGCGAGCCTGGCGTGGTCGAACGCCGGGCCGCGGGTGCCGCGCTCGGCATCGACGAGGACGAACTCGCGGGCCCCGCCGCGCAGGTCGTTGCGGTACCAGAAGCGGGTGCCGTTGTGGAACCAGTGGGGCGTGACCTGTGACTTGTAGACGCCCGCCCCGGTCCCCCGCCGCCCGCCGAACTGGCTGGCACGCTCGTAGGCCCGGCGGAGTTCCTCCGGCGTCGGGGTGAACCGCTGCGGCCCGGCGGAAGGGGCCGGGTCGGGCCGCGCGACCGAGGGGCCGAGTCCGACAACCAGGGCGAGGCCGACGGCTGCGGACATGAGCGCCTTCGTCCATCTCATAGACACACCCCGCACGTTGGGAAGGCGACCGACGGGCGACGGCTCAGGATCGGTTGTAACCGAAAACCGTGGCGGGGGCGCTCAAAAAACCGTCCGCGGGGCCGTACAATCACCGCGTTGAGCGACCCGCGCGTCGTCCGTTTCCATGAAGGCCCCACCCATGCGCCGACTCCTCACGCTCGCCGGCCTCGCCGCCGCGCTGGCGGCCGCGGCCGCGCCCGCCGACGCCCCGACGCCGATCAAGATCCTGTTCCTGGGCGACAACGGCCACCACCGCCCGGCCGACCGGTTCCGTCAGCTCCAACCGGTTCTGGCCGCCCGCGGCATCGACCTGACTTACACCGACAAGGTCGAGGCTCTGGATCCGAAAGTCCTCGCCTCGTACGACGGCCTGATCATCTACGCCAACACCACCCGCATTTCGCCGGAACAGGAGCAGGCGCTGCTGGACTTCGTCGAGGGCGGCAAGGGGTTCATCCCGCTCCACTGCGCCTCATACTGCTTCCTGAACTCGCCGAAGTACGTCGCCCTGGTCGGCGCCCAGTTCAAGAGCCACCGCACCGGCACCTTCCGCACCACCATCGCCGAGCCGAACCACCCGGTGATGAAGGGGTTCGCCGGGTTCGAGAGCTGGGACGAGACGTACGTCCACACGAAGCACAACGAGCAGGGCCGCACCGTCCTCGAATACCGTGAGGAGAACGGCGTCAAGGAGCCGTGGACGTGGGTCCGCACCCAGGGCAAGGGCCGGGTGTTCTACACCGCCTGGGGCCACGACCAGCGCACCTGGGGCAACCCCGGGTTCCAGAACCTGGTCGAGCGCGGCATCCGCTGGGCCGTCGGCCGGGACCCCGGAGTGGTTCCCGCATTCCGCGCCGCCGCGGCACCGGCGAGCCCGTTCGACCGGCCATTCCCGGTGCCGCAGGCCACGCCGAAGCGGACCGACGTGAAGCCGTTCGAGTACGTGGACGTCGGCAAGAAGATCCCCAACTACACGCCCAGCCGGACGTGGGGGGTCCAGGGTGAGCCGTTCAGCAAGATGCAGAAGCCGCTGCCGGCCGCCGAGTCGGTCAAGCACCTGGTCGTGCCGCAGGGGTTCCACGCCGAGCTGTTCGCCGACGAGACGCTGCTGGGCGGCGGCAAGCCGATCTGCATGACCTGGGACGAGCGCGGCCGGCTGTGGGTGGCCCTGACCGTGGACTACCCTCACGACCTGCAGCCGCCCGGCCAGGGACACGACCGGATCGTGATCCTCGAGGACACAGACGGCGACGGCCGGGCGGACAAGGTCACGACCTTCGCCGAGGGGCTGAGCATCCCGACGAGCATCCTGTTCTCCCGCGGCGGGGCGATCGTCTTCGACGCCGGCCAGACGGTGTTCCTCAAGGACACCGACGGCGACGGCAAGGCGGACGTCCGGCAGGTGCTGCACACCGGCTGGTCGCTGCGGGACTCGCACGGCGAGGTGAGCAACATGCAGTACGGCCTGGACAACTGGGTCTGGGCCATGCAGGGGTACAACGACTCGCGGGTCACCACCGCCGGCGGCGAGACGCACCGCTTCCGCCAGGGGTTCTTCCGGTTCACCCCGGACGGGTCGAAGCTGGAGTTCGTGCGGTCCACCGACAACAACACCTGGGGGCTGGGCCTCAGCGAGGAGGGGATCGTCTTCGGCTCGACGGCCAACCGCAACCCGAGCGTGTACATGCCGATCCCGAACCGGTACTACGAGGCGGTCCGCGGCTGGGCCCCGTCGCTGGTGCTGCACACGATGGCCGACACGTACCTGTTCAAGCCGGTCACCGACAAGGTGCGGCAGGTGGACCAGCACGGCGGGTACACGGCCGGGGCCGGCCACTCGCTGTACACCGCCCGGACCTACCCGCAGGAGTACTGGAACCGGACGGCGTTCGTCAGCGACCCGACCGGGCACCTGACCGGGACGTTCGTCATCCGCCGGGACGGGACCGACTTCCGGTCGAGCAACCAGTTCAACCTGCTGGCCAGCGACGACGAGTGGACCGCCCCGATCATGGCCGAGGTCGGGCCGGACGGCAACGTCTGGGTGATCGACTGGTACTCGTACATCGTCCAGCACAACCCGACGCCGGCCGGGTTCCGCACCGGCCGCGGGGCCGCCTACGAGACCGACCTGCGGGACAAGAAGCACGGCCGCATCTACCGCGTCGTCTACGACGGAAACGGGAGTCAGGGGTCAGTGGTCAGGAATCAGGAGTCAGCAGCCACTGCCGACCACTCACCACTCACCGCTCACCACTCACCAAAGTTCTCGCTCGCCGGGGCGTCGCCGCAGCAACTGGTCGAGACGCTCAAGCACGACAACCTGTTCTGGCGGCGGCACGCCCAGCGGCTCCTGGTCGAGCGCGGCCAGCGGGACGTGCTGCCGGCCCTGTTCACCCTGGTCCGCGACCCAGCTGTGGATGCGATCGGCCTGAACGTCGGCACCATCCACGCCCTGTGGACGATCCACGGCCTCGGCGCCCTGGACGGCTCGGACCCGGCGGCGACGGCCGTGGCGACCGCCGCCCTGCGGCACCCGTCGGCCGGCGTCCGCCGCAACGCCGTGCAGGTGCTGCCGCGGACGCCCGAATCCACCGCCGCCGTCCTCGCCGCCGGCCTGCTCGACGACCCGGACCCGCAGGTGCGGCTGGCGGCGCTGCTGGCCCTGGCCGACCTGCCGCCGTCGGCGGACGCCGGCCGGGCCGTCGCCGCGGTACTGGCCGACCCGGCGACCGCCGCCGACCGCTGGCTGCCCGACGCCGCCACCTGCGCCGCGGCGAACAACGCCGAGCCGTTCCTCGCCGCCGTGGCGGCGTCACCGCGGCCGGGGGAAAAGCTGCTGGCGGTGGCGACGACCGTCGCCGAACATTACGCCCGCGGCGGCGGCAGCGGCGGGGTCGGCGGTCTCGTCGCCCGACTGGCGGACGGCGACCCGGCCGCCGCCGCCGCGGTCGTTCGCGGCCTGGCGAAGGGTTGGCCGCCGTCGCGGCCGCCGAAGCTGGACGAGCGGACCGAGCAGGACCTGGACCGGCTCGCCGGCCGGCTCGCCCCGGAGC
>DASXAN010000665.1:0-4654 GCA_036406755.1 Gemmataceae bacterium | reverse complement strand
GCCCCCGACCGCCCCGACGTCTCCCCCCGCCGACCCGCCCCGGTGGGAACTCGCCGCCGAGACGATCGTCGTCAAGATCCGCTGGTTCGGCCTGTTCCTCGGCTACCTGTACGTCAACACCAGCACCCACGACGACCGCCTCATCCTCAACGCCATCCTCGCCCTCGGGGCCGGGTACACCCTCCTCGACAGCCTGTACTCGCTCCGCGGCCGGGTGTTCCTCGGCCGGGTGCCGCTGGCCGTCTCCCTCATGGAGTCGCTGTTCATCGGCCTGCTGTGCTACTTCCACGGCGGCCTCGACAGCGCGTTCCGGTTCTACTACCTGCTCTCGCTCATCTGCGCCGCCATCCGCCACTCGGCCCGCGTCACCTACGCCACCTGTGCCCTGCACTCAGCCAGCGTCATCCTGCTGTACGTCGCCCTGCCGCCGGCCCGGCGCGACCCGGCCGCCCTGGCGCTGACGCTGGTGCTGCTCATGTGGGTGACGTGGGCGGCCAGCTCGTTGGCGTTGTTGCTCAAGCGGGTCGGCGACCACCTCGGCACGCTCAACGACGCCCTGCGGGAGAACCAGACCCAGCTGGAGGCCCGCATCGCCGAGCGGACCCGCGAGCTACAAGAGGCCCAGGCACAGCTGCTGCACCAGGAGAAGATGGCGGCGTTCGGCCTGTTGGCGGCGGGGATCGCCCACGAGGTCGGCAACCCGCTGGCGTCGATCAGCACGATCGTGCAGGTGCTCGAACGGCGGGACCACGACGACTACACCCGCGAGAAGCTCACCCTCGTCGCCGACCAGCTCCGCCGCATCCAGGGCATCCTGCGGGAGCTGATCAACTTCAGCCGGCCGGCCAGCACGGCCCGGGAGAAGATGTCGGTGGCCGAGGTGATCGACGAGGCGCTGGGGATCGCCAAGTTCTACAAGGGGGTGAAGCGGCGGTCGATCGCGGTGGCCCTGCCGGCCGACCTGCCGCCGGTGGTCGGGGTGCGGGGACAGCTGGTGAGCGTGTTCTTGAACCTGGTGCTCAACGCGATCGACGCCACCGGCAAGGGCGGGCACGTCGAGCTGGGGGCGGCGGTGGAGGCTACCGGGGTGCGGGTGTGGGTGCGGGACGACGGGCCAGGGATCGCGGCGGAGCACCAGCCGCGGCTGTTCCAGCCGTACTTCACGACCAAGCGGCACGGGACGGGGCTGGGCCTGTTCATGGCCCACAAGCTCCTGGCCGAGCACGGCGGGACAATCGAGTGCGAATCGGCCGCCGGGGCGGGGACGACGTTCACGGTGCGGCTACCGGCGGTCGGGCCGCGGCCGGGCGCATCACCAATCCCATTCGCCATCGTCCCAACCGGATAGGCTTGGTAAGACGTCGTCAACCAGGGCGTCGTCACCGTGCTCCGCCATCTCCCGAAAGGCCGCCGCCCAGCCCGCACGCGGTTGCTTGACCGGGTAACTGCCCGCCGGGTCATTC
Source organism: Gemmataceae bacterium (assembly GCA_036406755.1). Lineage (GTDB taxonomy): Bacteria > Planctomycetota > Planctomycetia > Gemmatales > Gemmataceae > DASXAN01. The sequence continues at coordinate 3,191 of DASXAN010000665.1, read as the reverse complement.
GCAGCGCAGCAGTTCGGCTTTGCCCAGCGGTGGTCAGGTTTTCGCCCCGGTTTGTCGCGCATGGCCCAATCCTAGCACGGCCGCCCCGGAGCGTCAGCCCCCGGAAACGGCCGGCCCCCGGCGACGGGTCATCCCGCCGCCGGGGGCCGTGCGTCACACCAGACCATCGGCCGTCACACGCCGAGCTCGTTCAGGATCGTCAGCAGGTTCAGCGACCCGCCCGGGTCCAGCAGGTGCGCCACGTTGTACACCAGGTTGCCGAGCACCTGGCCGTCCCCCGTCTGCGCCACCAGCTGGGCGTGGATGTTGCTTGTCGTGATCCGCAGGCCGAGCAGGTTCACGTCCACCGGCGGCGTCGTCCCGTCCGGCGAGGCGATCGCCAGGTCCAGCACCGGCGACGACTGCGGCGTCCCGCTGGTGTTCACCAGGTTCGGCAGGGCCAACGTCTGCAGCACCTGCGACAGCCCCTCGACCGCCCCGGCCGCCAGCGTCAGCGTCGAGGCGTTCAGCACCCCGACCACCTTCGCCAGGATCGCGTTGAGGTTGTTGCTCAGGGTCGTCAGGTTGTCCGGCGTCGCCCCGAGGGTGTTCAGCAGCGTCGTCAGCACGTTGCCCAGGAGCAGGGCGTCGCCGGTCTGGGCGTCGGCGTTGACCTGGATCTGGGCCGTCTGCAGCACCAGCCCGAGCAGGTTCACGTCGATCGGCGGGACGACGAGACTCAGCACCCGCTCCGACCCGGCCGGGGCCGGCGGGGCCGACACCGGGGCGCTGCCGATCCCCGGCAGGGCGGCGTTCAGCTCGTTGAGCAGGTCGGTCAGCTTGCCGTTGATGACGTCCAGCGTCAGCGTGTCCGGCAGCGGCGGGTTGAACAGGTTGGCCAGGTCGGCCAGGACGTTGCCGAGCACCAGCCCGTCGCCGGAGTTGGCCGTGATCGTCAGCGTGATCGGGCTGGTGTCCACCTTCGCCCCGAGCAGGTTCAGGTGGACCGGGGCGACGAACAGGTTCAGCACCGGCGTCGTCGCGGCCGGGGCGGTGCTGAGCGGGCCGGTCACGTCGGTCAGCCCGTTGACGGCCAGCCCGGCCGAGTTGAGCAGGCCGACCACGCTGCCGAGCACGTTGTTCAGGGCCGTGTTCACCCCCTGGAGGTTGACCAGGTTGGACACGACCGTCAGCAGGTTGCCGAGCAACTCGCCGCTGCCGGTCTGCACGGACACGGTCACGTCGATCGGGCTGGACTGGACCTGCAACCCGAGCAGGTTGATGTTGAGCGGGTCCAGGTGCAGCGTCAGGACGGTCGTGTCGGACGCCGAGAGGGCCTGGAAGAAGTTGCCCAACGTGCCGTCGGAGAGCTGGCCGAGGGCGGCGTTCAGGCCGAACCCGGCGACGAACGACCCGCCGCCGAACGTGCCGGCGAACGTGGAGAACACCTTGGCCGGCACGCCGCCGGGGGCGGTGAACACGCGGACGTCCCCGCCGCCGCCGGCCCCCGGGACGGTCACGATGGCCGGCCGGCCGGTCGAGTCGAGCGAGAACGCCCCGACCCGGACGCCGCCGGTGAGCGACTTGGCGTAGGCGAGGAAGTCGGTCAGCACCGACCCGTCGGCCCCGCTGAACACCTTGACCTCCGGCCCGATGGTGCCGGGGCCGGCCCCGGTGATGACGTCCGCCTTGCCGTCGGCGTTCAGGTCGGCGGCGGCGACGTTCACCCCGCCGGTGAAGGCCGGGGCGTAGGCGAAGAACGACTTGAGGACCGACAGGTCGGCGCCGGAAAACACCTTCACGTGCGGGCCGCCGCCCGGGCCGGCGCCGGTGACGATGTCGGCCTTGCCGTCGTTGTTGGCGTCGGCGGCGGCGACGGTGACGCCGCCGGTGAACGTCGGGGCGTAGGCCATGAACTGCTCGATCACCGCCCCGGTCTTGCCGTCGAAGACCTTCACGTGCGGGCCGCCGCCGGCCCCCGGGGAGGTGATGATGTCCGGCGTGCCGTCGCCGTTCACGTCGGCGGCGGCCACGTTCACCCCGCCGCTGAACCCGGACGAGTAGGCGAAGAACTGGCGGACCAGGGCGCCGGTGGCGCCGTTGAAGACCTTGACGTGCGGCCCGCCGCCGGGGCCGGCGGCGGTGATGATGTCGGCCGTGCCGTCGCCGGTGACGTCGGCCAGGGCCACCCGGACGCCGCCGGTGAAGCCCGGACTGTAGGCGAAGAAGTCGCGGACGACGGCCCCGGTGGAGCGGTCGAGGACGGTCACCCGCGGCCCGCCGCCGGCGTCGGCCCCGACGGCGATCAGCGACGCGGACGGCACCGTCCGGTCTTCCAACATCTCCATGCGCGGGCGGAGCAGGTGCGGCCGGCGAACGATCGGCCGGCGGACGGCGCGGCGCGCGCGCCACCACAGGGTAGGCTTCATGGCGGTCTCCGGGATAAGAATGGTGCGGGACAACCGCAAGGCGGTTATCGCGCGGGTCAAAACGACGTCCGGCTCCCGGCGGCCGCAAGTTCGGTGAGATGGCCGCCGAGCTGAGTCGTGAAACAGCACCGCACGGTATGCAAGAAATGTGCCGGTTTGGACAGGTTGGGCAGAGTGTGCCGGCCCGGCGGTCACGGCTCCCGTTGGAGCCGGGTGCGGATGTCAGTCAGGATGTCGTAATACCGCCACGCGGCCGGGGCGTTCGGCTCGGTGTGGTGGTCCGGCCGGAGCACCAGGTCGCCGGTCGCCAGTAGGACCCGCCGGACCTCCGGGTTCTGCCGCACCTTGTCCCACGTCGCCGCCACGATCAGCTCATAGTGCCGACCCGGCTCGGTGGGGCGGTACTCGAACCGCTCGCCCTCGAACGACACCCAGGTGATGCCCATCCGCTTCATGTTCCCCTCGGCGAGGGTGCCGGCCTTCTTGGCCTCGAAGGCGGTCAGCTGGGCCACCTGGTCGCGGGTGTACTGCCACGTCAGGCCGGGGAACTTCGCCCGCGGGTCGTCGTCGCCCTCGGGGTAGAGCATCATCTGCCAGAACCCTTCGAGGCTGGCGTACCGCCGGCCGCGGAAGGTGAACGGCGTCGGGGCGAAGTTGGACAGCAGCCCCAGCTCGTGCCGCTTGGACAGGATGACCTCGCCGGGGCCGGCCTCCTGCGGCAGGATTTCCCAGGCCGGGGCGCCCTCTTTCGAAACCGGCTCCCACCAGTGGGCCGGGTAGCGG
>DASXAN010000664.1:0-5437 GCA_036406755.1 Gemmataceae bacterium | reverse complement strand
CGCCCGCACGTCCCGCTTGGCCGCCTGGTGGAACACCCCCTCGGCCCGGATCTTATTCAGGGCGATGACCAGCAGCAGCTTCCACAGGTCCTCGCCGGCCGGCACGTCGTACAGCCCCTGGCTGGCGGCCGTGAAGAAGATGCGGAACACCGATTGGACGATGTCCTCGGCGTCCACCCGGCGGGCCAGATGGGCCGAGGTGTTGGCCCGGGCCAGGGCGCGCAGCCGGTGTGCGTACCGGCGGTACAGCTGCGTGGCCGCGTCCTCGCTGCCGCCGCGCAAGCGGCGGAGCAGCGATCGGTCGGACGGCGGCTCGGCGGCCGAACCGGCGGGGGCGGCGGTGGCGTCCCGAGCCTGGTCGGTCATCGCACGGTCTCGCAAGGAAAAGGGGGGCCGGCCGGCGAAATCCGCCACGCCGAACGCCCACCCCGAATTTACTTTACTTTCCCCTGTCAGGAAACGATGCCGCCCCGCGGACTTGCGGGGCGAACCGGAAACGACGTGAAAACGGCGACAGAAACCGCGCTGAGCGGCTCCGGAAAAATTGTATACCGGTCAGCCGCTCAGCGGCCACCTCTGGCCACGGCCGTACTGCCCTGGGCCGACGCGGGCGGGATGTCGCCCTCGCGCAGCTCGTAGCCGTGGTCAAGGCGGTCCTCGGCCCGGCGGCGGAATTCGTCGATGGCCTCGGCGCGGGTGTCAAAGTCCCAATTGGCCATGCCGTACGACTGCTCGAACCACTTCAGGCCGGCGACCGGGGCGGTGGTGCCGGACTTGTCGTAGCTGGCGTGGACGTGCCAGATGTGGCCGCGGGGCGTCCTCGGCTCCGTGTGGGTCACCCACAGGCGATACCAGCTGCCGTCGGGGTGGCGGAAGAAGGCACAAATGGGTTCGTCGGCCATGGCGCGGCACCTCCGGGCGAAGGCTGTCGGTGCAACCGGCGTACCAGTCGGCGGCGCTGTACAATGGCGGGCGACCTCGCCCCCGGAGCCCCCCATGCGCCGCCTCCTCGTCAGCCTGCCGCTGCTCGCCGCCGTCGGCCTCGTTGAGGCGCAGCCGCCAGCCCCGAAAACGAAACTCGCACGGCCCTCCGAGCACGCCCAGGCCACCGCCGACATTCACGAGTTCTTCCGCCGCGCCACCCGCCGGCTGGCTGACGCCTGTCTCGCCGACGTGAAGTCGCCCGCCGACTGGCATCGCGTCCGCCCGCAGCTGCGGCAACAGCTCTTCGAGATGCTCGGCCTGTCGCCGCTGCCGGAGCGGACGCCGCTGCACCCGACCGTCACCGGCACGACCGACGGCGACATGTTCGTCGTCGAGAAGCTGCACTTTCAGTCCCGGCCGGGGCTGTACGTCACCGCCAACTTCTATCGGCCGAAGCAAATTGACAAACGCCTGCCGACGATCCTGTACGTCTGCGGTCACAGCAACGTCGAGATCGACGGCGTCGCCTACGGGGCGAAGGCGGCGTACCAGCACCACGCGGGGTGGTTCGCCCGCCACGGCTATTGCTGCCTCGTGCTCGACACGCTCCAGCTCGGCGAGATCGAGGGAGTCCACCACGGCACCTACCGGCTGGGGATGTGGTGGTGGGTCAGCCGCGGCTATACGCCGGCCGGGGTCGAGGCGTGGAACTGCATCCGGGCGCTCGACTACCTGGAGACCAGGCCGGAGGTGGACGCGAAGCGGATCGGCGTCACCGGCCGGTCCGGCGGCGGGGCGTACACGTGGTGGACGGCGGCCCTGGACGACCGCCCGGCCTGCTTCGTCCCGGTCGCCGGCATCACCGATTTGCAGAATCACGTCGTGGACGGATGCGTCGAGGGGCACTGCGACTGCATGTACATGGTCAACACCTACGGTTGGGACTTCGCCGCCGTCGCCGCCCTGGCCGCCCCGCGGCCGCTGCTGTTCTCCAACTCCGACAAGGACAATATCTTCCCACTCGACGGCGTCTACCGCACGCACGCCAAGCTGAAGCGCATCTACCAACTGCACAACGCGACCGACAAACTCGGCCTGCTGATCACGGAGGGGCCGCACAAGGACACGCAGGACCTACAGGTGCCGGCGTTCCGTTGGTTCGCCCGCTGGCTCAAGGGGCTACCCGACGAACACGTCACGCAGTTCGCGGACAAACTATTCACGCCGCAGCAACTGAAGGTGTTCGCCGAACTGCCAGCGGACCAGAAGAACACGACCATCCACGAGACGTTCACGCCGAAGGCCGAGCCGCCGCCGGTGCCGGCGTCGAAGGAAGAGTGGGAGAAGCAGCGGGACCGGCTGCTGGCCGAGCTGCGGGAGAAGTGCTTCCGCAACTGGCCGGCGGCGGGCGCACCACTCGACGCCAAGGTGACGATCGACACGGAAGCGAACGGACTGAAGCTCCAGGCGATCGAGTTCACCAGCGAGGAGAACCTGCGGTTCCCGGTGTACGTCGTCCGCGGGGCGAAGCACGCCGAGCCGTCGCTGCTGGTGCTGACGCCGGTGGACACGGCCGAGTGGCAGAAGTGGCTGGCGGAGATGGCCCCGGCGTTCGCCGAACAGCTGCCCGGCGGCAAGGCGGTCGAGCCGAACGCGAAGTCGTTCGTCGCGACGGCGCGGCTGCTGGACAGGCAGGACTGGGCGTTCGCGGTGCTGCCGCCCCGGGGCGAGGGGCCGAACCGGTGGGACCCGGACCCGAAGAAGGACACGCACATCCGCCGGCGGTTCGTGCTGCTCGGCCGGACGGCCGACGACGGCCAGGTGTGGGACGTGCTGCGAGCCCTGGCGGCGCTGCGGTCGCGGGACGAGTTGAAGGGGGCCCGCCCGTGGGTGCAGGGCACGGGCCGGATGGCGGGCATCGCGTTGTACGCCGGCCTGTTCCACCCGGCGGTGGAGCGGTTCGACCTGCACGATCTGCCGGCCAGCCACCGCGACGGGCCGACGTTCCTGAACGTGCTGCGGGTGCTGGACGTGCCGCAGGCGGTGGCGCTGGCCTATCCGCGGAAGGTGATGCTGTACGGGGCGGACGCGGACAAGTGGTCGTGGACCGCGGCGGCGGCGAAGGTGTACGGCGAGAAGGGGCCGTTGCAGATGCGGGAGCCGCCGAAATCGGAGTGACTTTTCTCCACGCTCCCAAATAGGGCTTGGGAACGAGGAATCCTCAAAGGTCAGATGTCCACGGACAAATGACAACTCGCCAGAAACGACTAACGGTCGGTGACGTCGTGGAGATCACCACGAGGATTGGCCTTGCCTACGCTCAATGCACTCATATTCACCGTGACTTTGGCCCATTGTTGCGTATCCTGCCGGGGGTTTATCCGAGTCGTGCATCTGATCTACAAGGTGTGGTAAATCAACAGACGTTGTATCATGTATTCATACTTTGGAATCCATCTGTTGACGATCAATTAGTGCGAGTTGTTTCCCACCTCGAGGTCCCGGAACAAAGTAAGAAGTTCCCCCTGTTCCGAGATGGAGTACGTGACCCTTCTACTGGAAGCGTGGCTACGTGGTGGCTATGGGATGGTGCGACCTCATGGCCGGTTGGATGCTTGACGGATGAGCAACGACACCTGCCCATACGAGCGATGTGGGATGAAGTGACCCTCGCTAGTAGAGTCGCGAGAGGATGGACGCCACTTGAAGACATCTGAGACTGGTGAAGCTAATTATCACGAGGAATCGATTTGCATCCCAAGCTAAGGTGTTGGAGTCGAGCCGCGCCAATCTGGTCAACCATCTCACGAGACGCATTCTCACATCGAACCGCATCGCTAGCATGACCCCATGCCCGTCGCCACCGCCAACCTCGTCCGCCTGCTCAAGACCGACCAGCCGGCCGATGTCCGCCGTGCCGCCGCCGTCGTCATCGCCGAACTCGACCTCCGCGACGCCGCGGTCGCGACCGCCATCCGCGAGGCCCTCGACGACCCCGACCCGGCCGTCCGCCTCCAGGCCATCCAGGCCGTCGGCCGGCTCAAGATCGACGCCGCCCTGCCACAACTGATCGACCGCATCCGCGGCGGCGGCCCGGAAGCCGAGCAGGCCGCCGAGGCCGCCGTCCGCCTCGGGTCCAAGGGGACCAAGGCCCTCCAGGGGTTAATGCCCAAGGTCGCCCCCGGCCTGCGGCGGTACATCGCCGCAGCCCTGGCCAGCGGCGGCACCGGGGCCGACGCCGCCGCCCTGGCCATGCTCCGGGATAAGGACCCGAACGTCGTCGAGTCGGCAGTCCGGTCGCTGGTCGGCAAGATCCCGACGCTGACTCCCGCCCAGCACCGGGCCCTGACCGGCGAACTGCTGACGCTGGCCGGCAACAAGAAGGCCCCGCTGCCCGCCTCGACCGAGGCGGCCGTCGTGCGGCTTCTGGCCGTGCTCAACGACCCGCGGGCCGCGGCCGCCCTGTGGGCCCGCGTCGGCCCGCCGCACCCGCCGGAGATTCGCGCCGCCGCCCTACAGGCGCTCGGCAAGTGGGTCACCAACCCCGGCAAGGAGCAGCTCCAGCGGCTGTTTGCCGCCGCCGGTGAGGCCGACTTCCGGGTCGCCGCCCCGGCGCTGATGATGCTCCAGCGGCTGCCGGCCGGCGAGCGGGCGCTGGCCGGCTGGCTCGACCTGCTGCGGGCCCCGGACGTGGCCGTGCGGCGGCTGGCCCTGCAAAAGGTCGGCGATCGCGATGACGAGGACGTGGTCGAAGCCCTGCTGGAGCAGACCCGCCACCCGGACCGCGAGCTGCGGGAGGGGTCGTACGCCCGGCTGACGGCCACCGACCGCGGCCGCAAGGCGCTGACCAAGGCCCTGCTCGGGGCGGAGACCGCCGACCAGGCGTGGCCGCTGGCACGGGCGCTGGCCCCGTACGCCGGCCAGTTCCCGCCGAAGTGGCGGGAGTCGGTGTTCAAGGACGTGTGCGAGTACCTGGAGGCGAACGACCGACGGGCGGATGCGCTCTTGTTCCTGCTCCGGGAGGCGGACGCCGAGGAGCTGAAGGAGCGGGTGCGGGAGAAGGCGCTGGCGTGGCGGAAGAAGAAGGACTACGCCACGGCCATCCTGTACCTGCGGCTGTTGACCCGCGACCCGACGGCCGGCTGGGACACCCGGCTGGAGTTGGCCGCGTGTGGGCTGAAGGTGTCGGCGAAGGAGTTGCCGCACGACGCCCGGGCGGCCGACCCGGCCCTGCACCAGCTCGCGCAGCTCTGCCAGCAGGACCCGGCCGGGCTGTTCAAGCAATTGTCGGCGATCAAGTGGCTGGACCCGGACGACCTGTATTATGTCGGCTTCCACTTCGCCGAGCAGGGCGGGTACCAGCGGCAGTTCGGGGCGGACGTGTTGAAGCTGGTGCTGAAACGGTCGCCGCGGTCGAAGGTGGCCCAGGCGGCGAAGAGCAAGTTGCGGAGCGTGGGGTTGAATTAGGTTAGCCGCGACGCGGAGTCTTCGGAGCGGAGCGCTGAGTCTCAGC
>DASXAN010000663.1:0-5088 GCA_036406755.1 Gemmataceae bacterium | reverse complement strand
GCAAGCGGCTCGGCAGGAGCCTCGCCCTCCCGGCCCGCCTCCCGAACCGCGCCCTACAGCGTCGGCAGCTGGCGGGGCTTCCGGCCGCGGGGGAATGCCTCGTCGATCAGCCGCAGCTCGGCGTCGGACAGCCGCAGGTCGCCGGCCTCGGCGTTCTCCGCCGCGTGGTCGGGGTTGGACGCCTTCGGGATGGTGAACACCGCCGGGTGTCGGAGCAGGAACCGCAGCGCCACCGCCCGCGGTGTCGTGCGGTGGACGGCGGCGATCTGCTCCAACAGCCGGCCGCCGGGGCTGTCCGGGCCGGGGAAGTCGCCGTGGCCGAACGGGCTGTACGCCACCACGGCGACGCCGTGCCGTTCGCACCACGGCAACACGGCGTGCTCGATCGCCCGCTGCCGCAGGTGGTACAGGACCTGGTTGCAGGCGATCCGCCCCTTGCCGGCGATGGCGAGCGCTTCGTCCAGGTCCGACTCGTCGAAGTTGCTCACGCCCCAGGACAGGATTTTGCCCGCCCGGCGGAGTTGCTCGAAGGCGGCGAACGTGTCTTCGAGCGGGTACCGGCCCCGCCAGTGCAGCAGGTAGCAGTCCAGCCGGTCGGTCCGCAAGCGGGCCAGCGACCGCTCGCACGCCGCCACCGTCCCGGCCCGGGAGGCGTTCTCCGGCAGCACCTTGGACACCAGGAACACGCCGTCCCGCCGGCCGGCGATCGCTTCGGCGACCAGTTCCTCAGCCGCGCCGGAGCCGTACATCTCGGCCGTGTCGATGTGGGTCATGCCCAGGTCGAGGCCGGCCCGCAGCGCTGCCAAGGCCACGGCGCGGTCGCCGGCCTCGGCCTCCCACGTCCCCTGGCCGATGACCGGCACGTCCCGCTTCGTCGGGCCGAACGGCCGCCGCTCCATGACCGCCCCCCCTATCGCAGGTACGTCTCGCACTGCGGCGGCACGTCCAGCTCCGCCAGGTCTACGTAGCACCACGCCCACCGCTCGCCCGGCTCGTAAGACGCGATCACCGGGTGCTCCGTCTCGCGGAAGTGGCGGGTGGCGTGCCGGCCGGGCGAACTGTCGCAGCAGCCGACGTGGCCGCACGTCAGGCACAGCCGCAGGTGGACCCACCGCCCGCCGGCCTTCAGGCACTCCTCGCACCCGGTCGGCGTCCGCGGCGGCACCGGCTCCAGTCCGGTTTCGTGTTCGCAGAACATGGCGGTCCTCCCCGGGCGACGGTCCGCGGCCCCCCGGGGATAGACTAGCCCGGTCGGGCGGTGGCGTCCGGCCGCCCGCGGGGAGCCTGCCGATGCTCGCCATGTGCTTCGCCGGACCGGGGCAGCCGCTGCGGCCGACCGACCGGCCGGTGCCCGAGCCGGCCGCCGACCAGGTGTTGATCCGCGTCCGCGCCTGCGGCGTCTGCCGGACCGACCTGCACGTCGTCGATGGCGAGCTGCCGCACCCGAAGCCGCACGTCGTCCCCGGGCACGAGATCGTCGGCGAGGTCGTCCGGGTCGGTGCGGCGGCGACGCGGTTCGCGGCCGGCGACCGGGTCGGCGTGCCGTGGCTGGGGCACACCTGCGGCGTCTGCCCGTACTGCCGCTCCGGCCGCGAGAACCTGTGCGACAACCCGCAGTTCACCGGCTACACGCTCGACGGCGGCTACGCCGAGTACACGGTCGCCGACCACCGCTACTGCTTCCCGCTGCCGGCGGCGTACCCGGACGCGGAGGCGGCCCCGCTGTTGTGTGCCGGGCTGATCGGCTACCGGTCCCTGGTGATGGCCGGCGACGGGAAGCGGCTGGGACTGTACGGGTTCGGGGCGGCGGCCCACATCGTCGCGCAGGTGGCCCAACACCAGGGGCGGGAGGTGTACGCCTTCGTCCGGCCGGGGGACGCGGCGGCGCGGCAGTTCGCCCTGGACCTGGGGGCGGTGTGGGCCGGCGACTCGGACCGGCCGGCGCCGGTGCCGCTGGACGCAGCGATCATCTACGCCGCGGCCGGGCCGCTGGTGCCGGCCGCGCTGCGGGCGGTGGCCAAGGGCGGGGTGGTGGTCTGTGCCGGCATCCACATGACGGACATCCCGGCGTTCCCGTACGAGATCCTGTGGGGCGAGCGGGTGGTGCGGTCGGTGGCGAACCTGACGCGGCGGGACGGGGAGGCGTTTCTGGCGCTGGCCCCGCGGGTGCCGGTGCGGACGCAGGTCGAGCCGTTCCCGCTGCGGGAGGCGAACGCGGCGCTGGGGCGGCTGCGGGCGGGCGAAGTGCGCGGGGCGGCGGTGCTGGTGGCGGGGGGATGAGTGATTGAAGGGCGCTGAGGTAGGAAGGCATATCGGCCGACTCGCCGTGGCAGGCTCTGCGAAGGGACACCCTATGGTGTTGGGTCCTGTTCCTCAGTTCGCCATTGGGCATCCTGGCGCTGGGGTGGCCGTTGATGAAGCTTCTCGGGTCCGAGGCGCCCTTGTACGTGGTGTCCGGGGTGTGGATGGTGGTCCTGTTGGTCGTCTGCCACCGGATGAAACAATTCCGGTGCCCGCGGTGCGGGAAACCGTTCTTCCAGGCGCGGTGGTACCACAACGATGTCGCCCGCCGCTGTGTCCATTGCGGTCTGAAAAAATGGTCTGACGTTGGCGGGGTGGAGGGAGCGGACTGCTAGGTCGGGCGTCATTGGGATGCGGGGTTGGAGTCCCGGCTTCAGCCGGTCTTGAGAAGACCGCCTAAAGGCGGGACTCCAACCCCGCCCTGCAGAATTGCGGACAATTAGGTGGCGTTCTCATCCAATCGGACGACATGCACCCGCCCGTAGTCGCCCCACTTGCCGTCCCGCCGCTTCGGCTGGCCGACCGCCGCCGCCAGGTTCAGCGTCTTGCCGTCCGCCGCGAACGCCGCCCGCGTCACCCGCGACTTCGTGTCCAGCGACGCCAAGAGCTTGCCGTCCGCCGCGGCGAACACGGCCGTCGTCCACGTCCCCTGCGCCTGCCGGCCGGCCATCACGAACGACCCGCCGTCCGGGGCGAACGCCACCGCCTCCATCAAGCCGGTGCCGCCGTCGCCGTCGCGGATTTGACCGAGCTTCTTGCCGGCCCGCCAGTCCCACCGCTGCCACGTCATCCGGCCGTTGCCGGCCATCGGGTCGGTCATCGGCCCCATGCCGCAGCCGACCAGCGACCCGCCGTCCGGGGCGAACGCCAGGCCGAAAATACCGCCGCAGTAGTGCGGGCTCTTGATGATGCCCCAGCTCGTGAAGTCCGGCGTCTTGATCAGGGCGACCCGCTCGCCGGTGTCGATGTCCCACACGCCGACCTCGCCCATCATGTTCCCGGCGGCGACGTGGCGGTTGTCCGGGGCGAACGCCACGCTCTGCACCGGCGGCGTGTGGTCGAACGCCCGCACCAGGTCGCCGGTGACCGCATCGTACACCTTCACCGTCGGTTCAGATGACGTCGCGGGCTCGTACTTCTCGCCGCCGGCGAGGTACTGGCCGCTGACCGTCGCCAGCCGCTTGCCGTCGGGTGAGAGTGCCAGCTGCCACGACCAGAACGAGTGTGCCCGCACCCGGCGGAAGCACTCTCGCTTGGCCACGTCGTGCCAGAGCAGCCAGCCGTCGTAGCCGGCCGAGATCACGGCCTTGCCGCCCGGCAGCAGGACGCAGCCGGAGGCGAAGCTGGCGTGCCGGTCGGCGAACGCCGTCGCCTCGCCGGACGCCGGATCGACGGCGTACACCCCGCCGTCCAGGCACGCCGCATACAGCCGGTCGCCGGCGACGGCGAGGCCGAGCACGCCGGTGGGCAGCTTCAGGTCTTTCGTCTTGACCAGCTTCACGCCAGCACCTCCCGGATCGGCTCGGCCCGGTCTTCGACGCGGTGGAAGGTCGGGAAGCCCGGCAGGTCGTACTCCGCGTACGGGTCGATCCCCAGGGCGGTGAAGATCGTGGCGAACAGGTTCTGCTCGTTGAACGACTTGCCGGCCGGGTCCACGCCGTCGGGGTCCGTGCCGCCGACGACCACGCCCCGCTTCAGGCCGCACCCGGTCATCATCAGGCTCCAGGCGTCGGGGTAGTGGTCCCGGCCGCGGGCGGCGTTCAGCCACGGCGTCCGCCCGAACTCACCCATCGCCACCACCAGCGTGTGGTCGAGCAGGCCGCGGTCGTGCAAGTCGGTGACGAGGCAGTGCAGCACGCGGTCCAGTTCCGGCACGAGCATCTGGTGGATTTCGTGCTGGAAGACGTGGTTGTCCCACGGCATGCCGTTGGCCACCATCACGAACGGGGCGCCGTGCTCGACGAGATTGCGGGCCATCAGCGCATGCAGGCCGAACGTGCCGGGGCCGTACCGGCCGCGGTCCTTCTCCGGCAGTTTGGCGATGTCGAACAGGTCGGCGCTGGCGGTCAGGCCGTTCATCTTTTCGAAGGCGGCGTTCTGGGCGGCGGCCGTGCGGCTGGTGCGTTCGGTCTCGTACCGCTTGGCGAAATACCGCCGCAGGGCGAGGCGGTCGTCCTTGTCGCCGGCCAGGGCGTCGGCCGAGCGGCCGAGCTGGGTGAACTCGCCGCCGAGGCGGACCGGGGCGTGCTCGGGACCGACCCAGCCGGCCAGGTCGCTGGCCTTGTACGCCTCGAACTCGTTGCCCCGCGGGTTCGGGTCCAAGAGGATGAAGTTCGGCAGCTTCGTGTCCACAGCCCCGAGCGCGGCGGACACGGCGGCCCCGAGGGTGGGGCGGGTGAAGCCGGCCCGGTCCGGGTTGCCGCGGGTGAGCAGGTTGATCGCTTGCAGGTGTTCGGTCTGCTTGGTCCTCATGCAGCGGACGACGTTGAGCCGGTCGGCGATCGTGGCGCACCGCGGCATCAGCGACGAGAAGTGGACGCCGGGCAGGGCGGTGGGGATGCTGCCGAACGGCCCGCCGGACGGCCGGCCGGGCTTGGGGTCCCACGTCTCGAACTGGCTCGGGGCCCCACACAGCCAGAGGAGGATGACGCGCTTCTCGGCCCGTTTGGCGGCGGCGGCGAAGGCGGGGACGGTGAACAGGCCGGTGAAGCTGGTCACGGCCGCGGCCCCGGACGCGGCGACGCCCTTGAGGAACAGCCGGCGATGGAGCCGGTGTTCGTCGGGGGT
>DASXAN010000662.1:0-6785 GCA_036406755.1 Gemmataceae bacterium | reverse complement strand
GTGGTGGGCGCGGCCTTGTCCTTGTCCTTGGCGGCCCCCTTGTCCTTGTCCTTATCCTGGGCGGTGATCGGCGCCGACAGGCCGATCACGAGCAGGAGGGCCGTCAAGACCCAAAAGCGGCTACGCGGCACGTTTCCGTCCTCCCTCAGCTGCGGGGGCGCGGCCCCGGCGAAAAGTGTTTTTGCCGTTCTACTTACCCCTCGCCCGGAAGCAAGGGTTCGCAGTTAACCGGTGCGCCTAACCTCGACCGGCGTCCCGGTGCCGAACCCGAGCCGGGCCGCAGCCGAACCGTTTACCACGGCCACCTCCAGCCGGCCACTACTCCCTATAAGCGCGACGAGCGCCCCGGGTTCGGCGTCGCCGTAGGTCCGTACCCGCCGCGGCACCGGTTGGCCGCCGATTTGTACCCGGGCGCCCGGTGGCATGGCGGCGGCCGGGATGTTCGTCACCAGATTGCCGAACGAGTCAACGATGACAACCACGCCGCGGACGCCGCCGGCCGTGATTTCCGGCTGCGGCAGCGTCAGGCGGACCCACTCCGCCACGGGCGGACCCAGCTCCGCCGGCTTGACGCCGAGCGTCAGATGCCCGGCCGCCGGGGCGAAGATGTCCCGGCCGTGGAACGTCGCGCTCACATCTGGCTGCCAGAACCGGCGGTTCTCCAGGCGGTAGACCGGCGGCGGCGGGTCACCGGCCCGCAGCAGCGCGGTCCAGCAGCCGTTGTCTGGGACGAGGATGACCTGGCCGTTCCATTCGACGCACAGGGCGGCTCGGTCGGTCCCGACGCCGGGGTCCACGACGACGACGTGGACCGTCCCCGGCGGGAACCAGGGCAGCGCGTCGGCAAGGAAGTAGGCGGCGGCGGTGAGATCCTGCGGCGGCAGCCGGTGGGTCAGGTCGAGGAGGCGAGCCGCCGGGTTGACGGCTAGCAGCGCGCCTTTCATCGCGGCGACGTAGCTCGACCCGTCGCCGAAGTCGGTGGTGAGTGTGACGACCATCGGCCGGCGGCCGGGTCATTTCGCCCGGCCGAGGTACTCGCCGCTACGGGTGTCGACCTGGATCACGTCGCCGACGCCGATGAACGGCGGCACCGTCACCTTTAGCCCCGTCTCGGTGATCGCCGGTTTGTACTGGGCCTGGGCCGTCGCCCCCTTCATCGACGGCTCCGTCTCGACCACCTTGTGCTCGACCGTCGCCGGCAGTTCGACGTCCAGCGGCTTGCCCTCGTACATCGTCAGCTTGACGACGTCGTTCTCTTTCAGGTACTTCATCTGGTCGCCGAGCAGGTCTTTCGGCAGCGGGGCTTGGTCGTACGTCTCCGTGTCCATGAAGATGTAGTCGTTGCCTTCCTGGTACAGGTACTGGAAGTCCTTCTTCTCCAGATAGGCGACCTCGACCTTGTCTTGCGGGCGGACGCGGTTCATCGTGATCGAACCGGTCTTGAGGTTCTTCAGCTTGAGCTGGAGGATCGCCCGCCAGTTCCCGGGCGTATTCAGGTCCCGGTCCAGGCACTGGTAGAGCTGGCCGTCGTCGCCGACGAGCACCATGCCCTTGCGGACGTCCACGTATTCGATCGAAGCCACGACCACCCTCCGTCTGACGGTGCGGCCCCGGGCCGCAAGAGCATGTGCGTCTGAACGCTTTAGTTTACGGACCGCCGCCCGGTGCGAGAAGGGGACTGTGCGGCCTATGGCCGCGATTCGGATCGGATCAGAATCGTGGCCTATACTCTCGTGGGACAAGAACTTGGCAGAGTTGTATCCATGCGCCACCGAGAGGCGCTGTCCCTCGGTGGCTTCGGAAGTCTGACTGGTGCCGCACAATTACAACCCCGCCCGGCGACTGAACTTACTGTTCATCCTGGCCCTGGCCGCCATCGGCTGTGCCGCCGTGGCCGGTCAGGTGCTCGTCCAACGTGAGCTGTGGGGTGATGATGCCGACGCCCGGCTCGTCAACCTCGCCGGCCGGCAACGGCTCCTCAGCCAGCAGATCTGCAATCACGCTCTGACCCTGTTGACGGCCGCCGACGATCGCGCCGCCATCGCAGGCCGATTGGAACGGGCCACGTCCGAATGGAAGGCCGTTCATGACCGGCTTCGCAGGGTCGACGTCGAGCACCCACAACTGGTGGCCGGCGACGACATCCTCATCGCACGCTTCGCCGAGATTGACCCGCCGTATCGGATCGTGCTCGAAGCCGCGGGGTCGTTGACCCGAACCGTGTCCGAACGGCCGCATGCGACGGCCGCCGAGCTCCGGCCAGTCGTCGAACGGCTGACGCTCCACGAGCCGGTCTATCGAGCCGGCATGGAAGGGTACGTTGACCGCGTTCTCCAGCTCGCCCAGGAGCGAACCTGCGACGTACAACGCATCGGGTGGGCGTTGACGGGCATCATCATCGCCGTCCTCGTGCTCGAAGGGTTGCTCGTCTTCCGGCCCGCGGTGAACTTGGTCCGGCAACAGTTCCGCCGGCAACAACAACTCATCGCCCACACCCTCGCCGCCCAGGACCAGACGGAACAGGTGTCGTTGCAGTTGGCCCAGAGTGAGGGGCGAACGCGGGCCATCCTTGACTACGCCGCCGACGGGATCGTTTCGCTCGACGAAGGCGGGACGATCCTCTCGTTCAACCGGGCCGCGTCCCGATTGTTCGGGTACACTCCGGAGGAGGTGGTGGGCCGCCACGTCAGCCGGCTGATCCCGCCGCCGGACGGGATGGCGGACCACGAATACCTGGACGGCTACCTAAATATGGGGGCGAACGCGCCCAACGCCTCGGGTCGGGAAGTCCAAGGCCGTCGGGCGGACGGCAACCGGTTCCCGCTATACGTGTCGGTCGGAGAAGTGTATGACGGCGAACGCCGCTCGTTCACGGCCAGCCTGAGCGACCTGACCGAGCGGAAGCGGGCTGAAGAAGAGTTACGGCAGACGACGTCGGAGCTACGGGCGGTCGTCCAGGCGTTCCCGGACAGCTATTACCGCGTCGACTCCGCCGGCAACATCCTCGACGCCCAGCGGAGTCGGGACGGGGCGAGCGGGTCGGTCCCTGGCCCGCCCCGCAGGCCGCTGGCTTCGGCCTTCCCGGCCCGCATCGCCGGCCTGCTCTGCGAGGCGGCCCACTGGGTCAGCGACACGGCCACGCCGACCACCGTCGAGTACGCCGTCGGCAGCGACCCCGGCCGGCGGCATTTCGAGGCCCGGCTGGTGCCGCTGTTGGACCGGCAGATCCTGATGATCGTCCGCGACATCAGCACCCGCAAGCGAGCCGAGGCGGAGCTGACGCGGGCGAAGGAGGCGGCTGAGGCGGCTAGCCGGGCAAAGGGCGAGTTTGTGGCGAACATGAGCCACGAGATCCGCACGCCGATGAATGCCATCATCGGCATGACCCAGCTGGCCCTGGACACGGACCTGACGGCCGAGCAGCGGGACTACCTGCGGACGGTCCGGACCAGCGCCGAGTCGCTCCTGACGGTCATCAACGACGTGCTCGACTTCTCGAAGATCGAGGCCGGAAAGCTGGCGTTGGAGCCGATCGACTTCGGCCTGCGGGAGGCGGTCGGCGAGGCGGTGAAACCCCTGGCGCACCGCGCCCGCGTGAAGGGCCTGGCGCTGACCGCCAAAATCGCCCGGACCGTGCCGGACGGGCTGGTCGGCGACCCCGGCCGGCTGCGACAGGTGCTGGTCAACTTGGTCGGCAACGCGATCAAGTTTACGGAGAACGGCGAGGTGGCGGTCCGGGTGAAGGTGGAAGAGCCGCGCGCCAAGAAAAGGCACGAGGACGGGCGGTTCGGCGACTCCGTGGGCTTGCGCGAGATCGTCCTGCACTTCGCCGTCCGCGACACCGGCATCGGCATCCCGGCGGACAAGCTCGCCATCATCTTCAACCCGTTCGAGCAGGCCGACACCTCCACCACGCGCCGATACGGCGGGACCGGGTTGGGGCTGACCATCTGCGCCCGCCTCGTCCAGTCGATGGGCGGCCGCATCTGGGTCGAGAGCGAACCGGGCCGGGGGAGCACGTTCCACTTCACCGCCCGGTTCGTTCCGTCGGCGGCCGAGTCGAGGCCCAAGCCGCCGTCCCGGCCGCCGGTTCCGACCGCCGTCACCGGACCGGCCACGCGCCCCCTCCAGGTTCTGCTGGCCGAGGACAACGCGGTCAACCGCCGGCTCGGAGTGCGGCTGCTGGAGAAAATGGGTCACACGGTCACGGTCGCCGCCGACGGCGCCGAGGCGGTCGCCCTGTGGGAGAAGCAACCGTTCGACGCGGTCCTCATGGACGTGCAGATGCCTGGCATGGACGGGTTCGAGGCGACGGCCGCCATCCGCCGGCGGGAGGACGGGACCGGCCGCCACGTCGCAATCGTCGCCCTGACCGCCCACGCAATGGCCGGCGACCGGGAGCGGTGCCTGGCCGCCGGGATGGACGAGTACGTGTCCAAGCCGATCCGGCCGGACGACTTGGCCCGGGCCCTGACGGCCGTCGCCCCGCCGGCCGAACCGCCGCTCGACCGGGACGCGCTGCTGGCCCGGGTCGCCAACGACGCCGACCTGCTCAGGGAGCTGAGCGAGCTGTTCCGCGAGGACGCCCCGCGGCTATTGGCCGACATCCGGGACGGCGTCGCGGCCGGGGACGCGGACCGCGTCTGCCGGGCGGCCCACACACTCAAGGGGGCGGCCGGCAACTTCGGGGCGGCCCAGGCCGCGGCCGCGGCGGACCGTGTCGAACTGCTCAGCCGCGGCGGCGACCTGCGGGCCGCCGCGGCCGCCGTGCCGTCGTTGGAAGTTGCCCTACGACAGTTCCAACCCGCCCTCGACCGCCTGCTCGTGGAATTGTCCGCCTGACCCCCGGAGGCCCGCCGTGCCGCCGACCGCCCCGACATCACCGCTGGCGCTGGTGGTGGGTGCCGCGGCCGCCGAGCGCCGGCGGGCCTGTATGGTCATCGAGGAGCAACTGGGCTGGCGGACCCGAGAGGCGGCGAGCGGCGGCGAAGCCCTGACAATCCTGGCCGGCGAACTGCCTACGGCGGTCCTCACCGACCTGCCGCTGCCCGACGGGGACGGGCTTGACCTGGTCGAGCGCATTCGCCAGTCGTACGCCGGCGTGCCGGTCGTACTGTTGACCGCGGCCGGTGGCGAGAAGCAGGCCCTCGAAGCCCTGCAACGCGGGGCGGCGAGCTACGTCCCGAAGGCGGAACTGGCCGCGGATCTGGCCGGGTCGCTGGAACAGGTCGCGGTCGCCGGCCAGGCCGCCCGCTCCCGGCGGCGGCTGCTCTCGTCGCTCATCCGGGTCGAGCTGGAGTTCGTCCTGGAGAACGATCCGGCCATGATCCCGTCGCTGGTCAAGCAACTGCAAGAGCAGCTCGCGCCGCTACGGCTATGCGACCAGAACGGCCTCGTCCGCGTCGGCGTCGCCATCGAGGAGGCTCTGGTCAACGCCATGTACCACGGCAACCTCGAAGTCAGCTCGCAATTGCGGCAGGAGGACGACGCCGCGTTCCACCGACTGATCGACGAGCGGCGGCAGACCACCCCCTACTGTGAACGCCGCCTGCGAGTCGTTGCCCGGCTGACGCCGGCCCGGGCGGAATTCGTCATCACGGACGAGGGCCGGGGCTTCGACCCGGCATCCCTGCCCGACCCGACCGACCCGGCCAACCTGGAGACAGTCGGCGGCCGGGGATTGCTCCTCATCCGCACGTTCATGGACGAGGTCCGCTTCAATCCCGCTGGCAACCAGATCACCATGATCAAGCGACCCGTCACGGCCATGGGATCGGATCAGCTGGCACCGACGAAGCCGGCCGGGTGAAGCCATCCACTCTTCAAACGCATACTGTATTTATACTTAGGGCGTTTCATGACGGCTCGACCGCGGGGGCCGGCGGTAGCCGGTTCCTTGCAATCGACCCCCCACGTCCGTATAGTCAACGGTGTTCTACGCTCGGGTGACCGGACGGGTCGGGTCGGTGCCGCCTACGGCCGACTGACGGCGCTTTTTCGCTCCGCCCGGGAGGGGGCGCTACCCGTCGGAGAGGAAGTAATGGCCACCATCAAATTGCGCCGCATCGACTGCAACGACCCGAAATCCGCTAAGCAACTCGCCGACCTCCGCCGCCAGATCAGCCACCAGGGCGAAGTCGTTTCCCCGCGCAGCCGCGAACTCACCCGCAAGGTGTTCGGCGAGGCGCTGCCGCCCGTCCGGGCCGTCGAGCGCATCTGCGCCGACGTGCAAAAGGAGGGGCTGTCGGCCGTCCTGCACTACACCGAGCAGTTCGACAAGGTGAAGCTCAAGCCGGCCGACATCCGAGTGCCGGCCGAGGAGCTACAGGCGGCCCACGCCGCCGCCGACCCGGACTTCCTCGACACGATCCGCAACATCCGCCAGAACGTCCTGTCGTTCCAGATGGGCCTCTTGCACACGGACGCGATCCTGTCGGTATCCGGCAGTCACGAACTGCAACTGCGCTACCGGCCGTTGCGGCGGGTCGGCATCTGCGTCCCGGGCGGGGCGGCCGCCTATCCGTCCACGCTGCTCATGACCGTCTGCCCGGCCCAGGCCGCGGGCGTCCGTGAACTGGCCGTCGTCATGCCGCCGACCCAGTACGGGGCCTACAACCCTGACCTGCTGGCCGTTTGTTACGAGCTGGGCGTGACCGAGGTGTACCGCGTCGGCGGGGCCCAGGCGGTGGCCGCCCTGGCGTTCGGCGTCGAGGGGCTGCCGGCGGTCGATATGATCGTCGGCCCCGGCAATTTGTACGTGTCGCTGGCCAAGAAGTACGTGTCCG
>DASXAN010000661.1:0-1518 GCA_036406755.1 Gemmataceae bacterium | reverse complement strand
CGCGCGGGAGGCTGCCGCCCCCGTTCTGCTTTCGCTTTGGTGTGCGGCTGGCGGGCCGATCCGTCCGACCGGCGGGCAAGGCGTCGCCGGGGCGGCGGACGCGGCCTGAGCGAAGCCAGGGGCAGCTACGGGCATTGCGGGTAGGGTGGTGACCGGGTAGGATCGTGCGCGGTTCCTCCCCGACGTCCCCAGCGGGAGCCGCCGCCATGACCGACCGCCGCCACGTCCGCACCGCCAAGCCCTACGCCCCACCCCCGCGACTTCGCCAACCTCCCGCGCGGGAGGTTGAACCGGCCGGCCGGAACCCCCTGGTCGGCGTGCTCGTGCTGCTAGTGCCGCTGGTCGGCGTGGTGGCGTTCGTGACCGTCGGCATCATCTTCCTGATCCGGCCACGGCCCGCCACGCCGGCACCGTCGCCCGCCGTGGCCGTCCAGGCGGTTGCCGACCGGGCCGAGGCGGAGCGGGTGGCGGCCGAGCGTGCCGCCGCCGAACGGGAGGCTCACGCCCGGGAGGTTGCACGGCAGCAAATCCGGGCGGAGTACACCGAGTTCCGCAAGGGGATGCTGGCCTGGGTGAAGGCCGGCCGGTCAGTGACGCTGCTCTTGCGGTCGGCCCCGTCGCCGGCGTACCTGCACCGGCGGATCCGGGAAGCCAACGACCGGCTCACCGAGGTGTCCCGGCCGGCGTACAACCACGTTTTCAAGGGACCGGACGGACCCGTGGCGAAGTCGGGAGACGTGATCGGGACGATGTGGGTTCAGGCGAGCGGCATCCAGGGGGCGATGACCCACACCGAGTATCTGGCCGAGCTGTACATGTCCACCATGCGGTCGGGGCTGTTCACGATGGTCGGCCCGCTGGGGGAAACCATCGCCACCGTCGGCCGCATGTTTGACGAGATGCTGGACGAGTACGACGATTTGCTCAAGGGGACCGACCCGCCGACGATCGCACAGGCCGAGGCGGCGGTCGCCAGAATCCAGGCGCTCAACGACGAGTTCGGCCGGGCGGTCAAGGAAGCCCAGCGGCGGCTGAACGGCGGGCGGTAGTCAGCGGCCGGCGACCGCGGCCCGCGGCCCGACGTTGACGGCGTTCGGAGCCGCGTTGCCGGCCTCGACCTTCTGCTTGATGGCCTGCAACACGCCGATGGTCTTGTCCCAGTTCTGCCGGATCATGGTCTGCATCGGGTTCTCGAACGTCGCGCTCTGGGCCTGTCGCCAGGCGTCCTCAATGCGACGGAACCCCGGAGCCCCGCCCATGTCCATCCGCATCCCGCCGATCATGGTCCCGAGCATGTCCGACACCTTGAGCCGGAAATCCCGGTTGGCGTTGGCCCGCATGAATCCTTCGTCCGGCACGTCGGCCCGGTCCCACGCCTCAACGCCGGGGCGGGGCGGTGGCGCGGGCGGTCCGACGAAATCCGGGCGGGCGGCGATAGCGTCGGCGAGCACGTCCCTGGCCCGCTGCTGCCGGTCCTCATTCGCCGCGGCCGGCATCCCGGCCACGAGGTCCATGAAC
>DASXAN010000660.1:0-2525 GCA_036406755.1 Gemmataceae bacterium | reverse complement strand
GGTCATTGACCGGGGGCCAAGTGCGCGCTCCGCTCCGCCGAGCCTCCGCGTCGCGGCTAACCGGGTTTTCGCGGATCGAACGCGCCGACCGGCACCAGTCGCACCGGCCCCAACAGCCCCGAGTCCGCCGGCGGCCAAGCCGACGCGTCGAGCACGCCCCGCTTGCCCGAGGCCGGGTGGTTCGCGAGGTTGGCGTCGTAGAAGTACTTCCAGTTCACCTTCCGCCGGTCCAGGTCGGCGACCCGGTTCGCGGCCAGGTTCGTGACCTCCACGGTCAGCGTGTTACGGCCCGGCTTCAGGAGTCGGCCGACGGGCACCCGAAACGGTCGGCAGAACAGCGTGCCGATCGGTGTGCCGTTGATCGCCACCCGGGCCGACTCCCGCACGTCGCCGAGGTCGAGCACCCAGTCGGCGGCGCCGCCGGGCGGGCGGTCAAAGTCGGCCGTGTAGCGGGCCGTGCCGGCGAACCGCTTCGCCTCCGGGTCCGGGCGCGTGGTCCACGAGGCGAGGGCCTGCGTCTCGTACCTGGCCGGCAACTCCGGGCCGCCCTCGACGAATTCGACCGCCCACGGCCCGACCACCGCGACCGGCTCGCCGGCCGGCTTGCCGTACGGCCACGCCTTGCCGCTCACTTCCGCCGCCGCGAACGTTCGCAGGACCCGGGACTCGCCGGGGTCCAGTTGCAGGTAGACTTCCGCGGCCCCGCCCGGCGCGCGGCGGAAGGCGGCCACCCCGGCCCGGTCGGCGGCGAGCGGGTCGAGGAGGACGGCCGACCGGGCCGGAGTGCCGAGCGATACCCAACCGTCCACCGCCTTGTCGCCACGGTTGACCAGGAAGTAGTGGTGCCCGCCGGGGTGGGTGCGGCGGACGAACCGCAGGCCCGCGTCGGCCATCGGCTCGCGGACGACGCCGGCCGATCGCAGCAGCGCGTCCACGTCGTCGCCGACGAACACCCGCCCGGCCCCGACCGTCGCCGCCGGCGGCGTGACGCCCCGGAGCGCGGCCCGCAGCTCGGCCCGCCGCCGCTCCAGGTCGCCGAACCCCGGCACGTCGGCCGGCAGCGACCCGAGGAAGATCACCATCGCCCCGCCCCGGGCGAGGTCGATCAGCTTCCGCACCGTCGCCGCCGGGATCACCCGACACTTCGGCACGACGACCGCCCGGTACGGATTGCCGCCGAGCCGGACCGCCCCGCCGTCCACGGCCGCACTGGCCAGCAGCCGGTCGGACGCCTCGTCGTAGCCGTACCCGCGGGCCTCCAGCGTCATCGCCGCGGCGTGGACCGGGAACGGCTCCATCCACGTGCCCGGCATGGCGAACGTCTTCACCAACCCGTCCGGCGTCTGCCAGAAGTCGTGGAACGGGACGTAGAGCAGGACGTCGTTGGCCGGCCGGCCCGATTGCAGGACCGACTGGCAGCGGGTGACGTAGGCGTTGAACGCCGGCAGGTCGTGCCACAGCCCGCCGCCGGGGCCGAAGTTCACGGCAGCGTAGAACTGCCAGCCGGGCCACGGGGCGTCCTTTGGCGAATACGGGATGCCGTGGAAGAAGATGTGGTTCACGCCGGCGAGGAAGAGGTAGTCCGCGGCCGGCTTCACCTTGCTCAGCGGCACGCGGAAGTGTTCCCCCAGCCAGGTGAATGACTCACTGGACGCGAGGGTGCGGCCGGTCAGGTGGGCGGCCGACGACGCCATCTTCAGGAACGGCCGGTGCTCCTCCGCGTAGCGGGAGTAGATTTCGCACTCGGGGATGTCCGCGGCGGCGTAGGCGTCGAGGATGTTCCCGGGGCCGCCGTGCGCCTGGTTCCGCGACAGGCCGCCGTGCCCGTGGCACCACGCGGTCCAGCGTTCGAGGTACGCGCGGTGCAGGTCCGAGAGCGTCTCGCGGTAGTCGCACTTGACCCGGGCGACGGCGTCCGCCGGGCCGTCGCCGAAGAGCGCGGGGAGGTGCTGTTTCAGGTCGTAGCCGCGGCGGTTGCGGAACTCGGCGAACAGGTCGTCGGTCCAGCTGGCGTTGTAATACTCGTAGGAGTCGTGGAAGTGCGCCCGCGGCAACGGCGCCCGGAAGTCGGCGAACGCCTTATCGAAGACGGCCAGGTAGCGGCCGAGCTTGGCCGGCGAGAACGGGTCGAGCACGTTGCCGGCGCCGCCCGGCGCCGCCCGCTTCACCTTCATCACCGGGCCTTGCTGGGCGACGGCGCAGAGTTTCCAGTCGCCGGGCGGGGCGGTCCAGTCGAGCTTGCCGTCCTTGACGCGGTCGGTCAGGTCGATCTGCTCACCGCCCGACACGGCGACCAGTGCCCGCAACTTCCCGTCCGGCAGCCGCTCGGCCAGCGCCTTGCCGCCGGCGACGGCGTAGCGTTTGAGCGCCGCCCGGCTGGACGCGTCGTCCGCGGTGACGGTCGGCCCGCCGAACGGCCAGCCGGTGCCGGTGGTCAGGTCCATGCCCAGCCCCAGCCGCTTCGCCTCGGCGGTGGTGTGCGCGAGCATGGCCATCCACTTCGGGCTGAGGAAGTCGATGAACCG
>DASXAN010000659.1:0-1504 GCA_036406755.1 Gemmataceae bacterium | reverse complement strand
GACGGATGGGCTGACGTCTACTCCTTCCCGCCTCACCCCGCCTTCCGGATCGACATCGAGGTGAGCAACTGGTGGGTCTGCACCCATCCGTCGTCGCCGTTCGTGTCCCGGCTGATCGTGGCGGTCAGTCATGACGACGGGCGGCGGGAGGCCCTCCACGACTTCTCCGGCTCGCTGCTCGCCCTGGCCAGCTCGCCCGACGGCACGGAGGTGACGGAGGTGGAGCGCGAGGCGATCCCGTCGCTGCTGACCGGGCGGTTCGGCCTGCCCGGGTTCGGGCTCGGGCCGGACGGCAGGGTCGTCGGCCGGGTCGGCAGGACTACCGGGTGATGGCCTCGCGGACGGCGGGGACGATCTCGGTGGCCCAGCGGGCCAGGGCCTCGTCCGCGGGGGTGTCGTCGGGGCTGCGGTAGATGAAGCCGGCCGCATGGTGGTCCAGCACCGCGGCGGTGAGCTCGTCGACCCACTGCTGGACGGAGCCGCCGATCCAGCGGCCGTCCTCGCCGCGGGTAGCGGCGAGCGGTTCGGGGGTGATGCGGCCGCCGAAGTTGTAGACGCTGACGATCTCGGCCGGGTCCCGGCCCGCGGCGGCCGCGGCGGCGTCGACGCGGGGGCGGGACTCGCGGTAGAGCTCGCTCAGCCAGTCCGAACCTCCCGGTGGGATCCAGCCGTCGGCCAGCTGGCCGGTGACGGCCAGGGACTTCGGGCCGACCGAGCCGGTGAAGACCCGAGGGGCCGGCGCGGCCGCCGGGGCCAGGCCATCCACCTGGTAGAACTCGCCGTCGAAGGTGACCGCGTCTCCCCCGCCGGACAGCGCGCGGACCAGGGTGATCGCCTCGGCCATGGCGCGCACCGCGGCTCCGCCGTCGAGCCGGGGGACGCCGAGCTTGGTGATCATGTCCCAGATCGCGCCGGCCCCGATGCCCAGGATGATCCGGCCGCCGGACAGCGCGCGGACCAGCGTGATCGCTTCGGCCATGGCGCTCACCGCGGCCCCGCCGGTGAGCCGGGGGACGCCGAGTTTCGCGATCATGTCCCAGATCGCGCCGGCCCCGATGCCCAGGATGACCCGCCCGCCCGACAGCGCGGACAGCGAGGTGAGCGTGCGGGCCAGCACCGGCGCGGGACGGCTGGGCAGGTTGGTGACGGTCACCATGCCGGTGATGCGCTCGGTCTGGCCGAGCAGGAACCCGGTCAGCGCGTACGCATCCAGCTTGTCGCCGAAGTACGGGTGGTCGGCCACGGTGAACAGGTCCAGGCCGTCCCGGTCGGCCTGGGTGGCGAGCCGGACGCGCTCGGCCGCGTCGGCGGCGTCCGCGCCGTTCCACTGGCCAAGAGAGGCACCGAACAGGACATGGTGATCGGGCACGAGCCGTCCTTCCGCCGCGGTTCGCTATTTACCTGGACATCATGCCGCAGGCCGGTGCCGGGCCGCCGATGACTTTCCCGGAACCGGGAGCACCGTCCGTCCCTGCCGTCACTGAGATGGCAACGTCACACTGGT
>DASXAN010000658.1:0-3782 GCA_036406755.1 Gemmataceae bacterium | reverse complement strand
CGCTCTGGCAGGACAGGGGAGTTGCGTCTAGAATCAGCTGGTGAACGGTTGTGTCGAGCGTTTCCAGGTCCGTTCGGGCCGACCGGCCCGGGAAGGAGTTGCATGGCGAAAGAAGATTCGATCGAAGTTCAGGGCAAGGTGACGCAAGCCCTGGCCAACACGCAGTTCCGCGTCAAGCTGGACAACGGGCACGAGATCATCGCCCACATTGCCGGCAAAATCCGCAAGCACTTCATCCGCATCCTGCCGGGTGACGTGGTCACGGTCGCCATCTCCCCGTACGACTTGACCAAGGGCCGGATCACGTTCCGCGGCCCGCTCCGCAACCGCCCCGCCGAGGCGCCCGCCGCCGGTTCCGCCCCCGCCCCGACGAAATAACCCCTCCCGCCCGGAGCGCCGGCGGGCCGCGCCCGCCGCGCGTCCGGCCGGAATAATCCCTCCCCGGCCGGGCTTTGCGACCGCCGCCGCGGACGCTACAATCATCAATCCCCATCACGGGTGGCGTTTGGGGCCCCGTGCGCCTACACTTGGGCGGCGAGGGCCGGGCCGAATCGTGTCCGTTCCAGACGGAGGCGGGTGAGCGGGATGCCGTTGCGGATGCGTGTCCACGACCGGGAGCCGATCGGTGCGGCCGTGCGGCGGTTCAAGAAGTTGATGGAGCGCAGCGGGTTGCAAAAAGAGCTGCGCAAGCGGAAGCACTATGAAAAGCCGTGCGAGGTCCGCCGCCGGGCCAAGCTCCGCAAGCTGGCGGCCATCCGCAAGGCCCGGACCCGCAACCCCAGCCTCTAACACGGTCCGAGTGCGGGCGGCGGATGCCGGCCGCGGGTTATCGTCTGCCCGAGGAGCAGTTCCATTAGCACCCTGACGTCCGCCCGCGTGCCGCAGCTGTCCGCCCGCCGCCGCCGACCGTTCCGGTTCCCGAAACTCTCCGCCTGGCTCGACTCGCTGCCGTTCCTGGGCATGCACGTCGCCTGCCTGGCCGTGTTCACCACCAGCGTCCACACGGTCGACTGGATCATGGCGGGCGTCCTGTACTTCGTGCGGATGTTCGGCATCACGGCCGGCTACCACCGCTACTTCGCCCACCGCTCCTACAAGACCAGCCGGCCGTTCCAGTTCGTCCTCGCCTGGTTGGGGGGCAGCGCCTTGCAGAAGGGGCCGCTCTGGTGGGCCGCCCACCACCGCCACCACCACCGCCACAGCGACGAGCCGCCCGACCTGCACTCGCCGGTGGTCGAGTCGTTCTGGCACGCCCACGTCGGCTGGATCCTCGACCCGAAGAACGACGCGACTGACTATACGGCCATCGCCGACTTCGCCAAGTACCCGGAGCTCGTCTGGCTGAACCGCTGGCACTGGGTGCCGGGCCTCGTCACCGCGGCCGGGTGCTTCGGCCTGAGCCTGCTGTACGGCACCGGCTGGGGCGGACTCGTGGCGTTCGTCGTCAGCACCGTCGTGCTGTACCACGCGACGTTCATGATCAACTCGCTGGCGCACGTGTTCGGCAGCCGGCGGTACGAAACGACCGACGACAGCCGCAACAACTTCGCCCTGGCGCTGGTGACGCTGGGCGAGGGCTGGCACAACAACCACCACCACTACCAGAGCGCGGCCCGGCAGGGGTTCTTCTGGTGGGAGGTGGACGTGAGCTACTACACGCTGAAGGCGCTGAGCCAGGTCGGGCTGGTGTGGGACCTGCGGGAGCCGCCGAAGCGGCTGCTGGAGGCGCCGTACAACAAGCCCGGCGGGAGCGCTCCACGAAAGACGAATTAACCACAGATGCACACAGATGAACACGGATAAGAGGAATTCAATTCTTCCAATCTGTGTTCATCTGTGTGCATCTGTGGTTAATTCGTCCTCCACCGGAACCTGTCTTTGACCGCCGGGTTGACGACCAGCCCCTCCGGCCAGTCGCCGCGGCTCAGCCGCACGATCGTCTCCGCCGCCAGCGTCGCCATGTCCTCGCCGGACTTCGCGTCCACCCCGGCCGTGTGCGCCGTCAGCACCACGTTCTCCACCTTCGTGATCGGACTGTCCCCCGGCGGCTCGACCTCGAACACGTCCAGCCCGGCCCCGGCGATCCGCTGGGACTGAAGCGCCTCGACAAGGTCGGCCTCGTTGATGATCGGCCCGCGGGCCGTGTTCACCAGGTACGCCGTCGGCTTCATCCGTCCCAGGTAGCGGCGGTCGATCATCCCCTTCGACTCCGCCGACAGCGGCAGGTGCAGCGACACGTAATCCGCCTCTTCGAAGACGCGCTCCAGCGGTGCCAGCTCGACGCCGTGCTGCTGCACGAACGCCGTGTCCGGGAACGGCTCGTAGGCGACGACCCTCATGCCGAACGCCCGGCCGCGGACGGCCACCGCCTTGCCGATCCGCCCCAGCCCGGCTAGGCCGAGCGTCTGGCCCCGCAGCGGCCGCGTCAGCCGCCGCAGCCACGCCCCCCGCCGTATCCCCTCGTGCTGCGGGATCACCTGCTTGGCCAGCGCCAGGATCAGGGCGAAGGCGTGCTCGGCGACCGCCTCCTGGTTGGCCGGGGCGACGGTCACCGGGATGCCGCGGTCGGTGGCCGCGGCCACGTCCACGGCGTCGTAGCCGACGCCGTTGCGGGCGATCACCTTCAGGTTCGGCCGGGCGTCCAGCACCCGGCGGGTGTAGGTTTCGGACCCGGCCAGGGTGGCGTCGATCCCGTCCAACTCGGCGAGCAGCTCGTCCTCGGTCATCTGCCGGCCGGCGACGGCCGGGAAGACGACCTCGAACCCGGCGTCACGGAAGATGTCGCGGAACGCGCCGCCGGTGGTGCGGAGGGTGGAGGCGCCGATCAGGACGCGAGGCATTGCGGACCTCAAAAAAACGAACCGAAAAAGCCCACCCGTTGCACCGGGTGGGCCTGCCGAGACTCTAACTCCGGGAACTCGTTCCGAGGGTTGATGATACGGGCCCGCCCCCGCGGCGGCAGCGGATCGAGAACCTTTCCCCGGCCGGGCGTGTCATGCCCGGCGTGGGGCGTTCGGGCGGCGGCAAATCCGCTAGTTTTTCGCACGGGTTTCGGGCCGCCGGGAGTTTTTCGGAGTCACCGCTTGACCTGGGTCGATGCGAAGTCGAAGATGGGGGTAGGTGCGACGGCTCGCAGGCCGGAGTTTCCGGAACCGCGAGCGGCTGAGCCCATTCCGTCCGTTGTTCCCGTGGGCCGCGAGCCCGGGGCGATCCCCCAGCCGCGGCCGGAGGTGGTCCGCGGTCGCCGTGCACAACCCCACTTTGCGACGCACGCACAACCCGGAGACCTCTGGCCCCGCGCCCCACGTTCGGGAGGAGGTCTCTTGACCACCGCACTGCGGGTCCCCGCGCCCGTCGCCGTTGTGACGGACGCCCTCGACCGTGCCTGTCTCTGTGCCCGCGTGGCCGCCGACAATAAAGCCCGCGACGTCGTCGTGCTGGACATGCGGGGCGTCACCCCGATCTACGACTACCTCGTGTTGGCCACCGGCGCCAGCCGCCGGCAGATGCACGCCATCGCCGAGGAGGTCGATGCCGCCATGCGCGACGCCGGCGACGCCCGGCTGGGGATCGAGGGGTACGAGGCCAGCCGGTGGATCGTCGAGGACTATGGGGACGTGGTCGTGCACATCTTCGACCCGGAGGCGCGGGGGTACTACGCCCTCGAGGACCTGTGGGCCGACGCGGCGAAGGTCGATTGGGAACGGGCCTGACCAGAGGTCAGAAGTTAGGGGTCAGAAGTCAGTAAGATGACCTTCCTGACTTCTGACCCCTGACTTCTG
>DASXAN010000657.1:0-8330 GCA_036406755.1 Gemmataceae bacterium | reverse complement strand
CACAAAGTTCGCCAGCAGACCGATCATGACGCCCTCCAGCGCTTCACCGCCGGCCGCGCGGGTTGTCGAACCCGTGCGGCACGCCCTGGAACCACCGGCGGTAGTTGTCCACCTGCCGCTGCAGCGGGTAGCCGGACACCTCCCGCGGGAACAGGAACAGGAAGTACAACTCCCGCCCTCCGGCCGACCGCCGGTCGCGGTCGATCAGTTGCTGGGCGTCCGCGTCGCCGGCGACCTCGACGCGGTCGGGGTCGTAGTAGTACAGCTTGCCGGTGTCCTTGTCGATCTCCAGCACCCGGACCGACAGCCGCTTGAGCACCGAGTCGAGTCGATCCTGGAGGCGCGCGCGGTCGAACTCGGCCCGCTCCAGCTCCCGCCGCAGGTCGGCGGCGTCGCCCGCTCCGCTCCGCAAAGCCTCCGCGTCGCGGCTCACCGGCGTCGCCCCGGCCGACGGCGAATCCTCCGCCGGGGCGACGTACGGCATCAGCAGGAAGATGCAGAACAACAGCGTCAGCACGTCGATGAGCGGGATGAAGAACCGTGTGACACTGCGGTGCGGCGGCTGGATCACGGCGGCCCCCCGTCAGGTCGGCTCGTCCGGCGGCGGGCCGCCGCCCAGGGCCAGGATCAGGTCGCGGCCGGTCGTCACCACCCACGTCGGCAGGATGTTCATCAGCGCCATGAACAGGCCGCTGCCGGTGGCCGTGATGGCCGGGGCATAGCGGCGGATGACCTCGCCCGGGGTGATCGTCCCGCCGGTCGGGATGGAGCTGAACGTCTGGAGGATCGCCGCGACAGTACCGAGCAAGCCCAAGAGCGGGAACCACTCGGCCGCCTGGGCCAGGGCGGACAGCCAGCGGTCCGGCCGCTCGTCGAACCCCGTGTCCCGCCATTGCAGCGCGCGCCAGGCGAGCATGATCTGGAGGACGAACAGGACCGCCCCGAGGGATAGGATCAGCCAGTCGATGGGGGAGGCACTAATGCGGGTCAGGTAGTCGCGCATGGCGTCGCGGGGGATTGCGACGGCCACGACTACCCCGGCCAGGACGGGCACGAGGCAGAAGACGAACGGGAGCACGGTCCGGATCAGCGCGCGGCGCATGTTTGGAGCGCTCCCCTCGAAGACTCGGGTCGCGGCTTCACCGGTCCGCGTACAGCCACTCCGGCATCGCCTGGAGCTTACCCTCGCGGTCCACGCACGCCAGCGTCGAACTGCCTTCCGCCAGCATCTGGTTGCCCCGCAACAGCTCGTAACGGTGCTCGATCCGCACCGGCGTGGCACGCGTTACGATCGTCCGCAGCGTCAGCAGGTCGTCGTACCGGGCCGGCTGGCGGTAGCGGACCTCGACCTTCGCCAGGACGAGGTAGAACCCCTCATCCTCGACGTCCTTGTAGGACCGGCCCGCCTGCCGCAGCAACTCAGTCCGCCCCTGCTCGAAATAGACGAGATAATTCGCATGGTGCAACAGGCCCATGCGGTCCGTCTCGGCGTAGCGGACGCGGATCTGGATCTCGCCCGTGAGCATGGGTGCGGCGGTCAGCGGATCAGCCCCGCCCGGTTGTGGAACAACGGGTAGTACACCACCAGCGCGCGGCCGAGCAGCAGCCGCTCCGGCACCAGGCCCCAGTACCGGCTGTCGGAGCTTTCCGAGCTGTTGTCGCCCAGGCACAGGAAGTGGCCGGGCTGGACGTACATGGTCCGCAGCTCCGTCGGCCCGAAAACGCGGCTGTCGGTGAACGGCGTGTAGTAGGTGTCCCGCCACAGTTGCAGGTGCGACACGCTCACCTTCGCCCCGCGGGCGGCGCCGATGCTGGCCGGCTCCTTGTTGTTCGGATGGGCGGCCGGGTCGGTCGGGTCGCCAGCCTTGGGAATCCAGGGGGCGTAATCGACGCCGTCGGCGAACGGCAGCTTGCCGTCCACCCACACCGTCAGCCGGCAGTCCACGTTGGCTAACCGCAGGTGGAAGGTCCCCGTCTTGGTGATGACCTTATCCGCCTTCGCCAACTGCTCGGCTCGGCCGTCGGCGAGCCGCCAAAGTGACACCGAGCCGTCCTTGAGGTCGAACCGGGCCTGAAAGCGATCCGGTCCCTTGGACAATTCCAGCGTCAACTCGCCCTGAAGGGCCTCGACGTTGGCCGTGCACTCAACCATCAGGTCGCCGACCCAGTTGGTCTCGACTAGCCGGCTCTCGTAGCCGGGGCGGGCCAACTCGCCGGTGTTGTAGCCCATGAAGTTGCGGATCAGCTGCGGCGTCGGGTCGGCCGGCACCTCCAGCGGGCGGGTGTTGTCGCGGTTGATCAGGATGTGCTGGTACCGCAGCCACTGGACGTCGTCGCCGCTGTCGCCGTTCTGGCGGAACACCGTCGGGACGTTGGTGTCGTTCGCCGCCCAGTGGTCGCCGCCGTGCCACCGCGGCTTCACCTTGCCGATGAGGTCCTTCGGCTGGTGGTCGTTGTCGTAGACCAGCCGCCGCATCGCCATGAGCAGGTCCGGCGTCTTGCGGAAGATCTCGAACCGGCCGGCGTGGAAGGCGGCCACGGCGGCCGCGTCGTTGGAGTATGTGTACTCGGACTTCCACAGGTCCTTCGGGTCCTGGGGCAGGGCGTGCGACTCGGGCGGGTAGGCGACGTCCTTGCAGACGTACAGGTCGCCGTCGAGGATGGCGATCGTCTCGCCCGGCAGGCCGCAGAGCCGCTTGATGTAGTTCATCGGGATCTGGCCCTTCTGCGGCGCCTCCGGGTACTTGAACACGACCACGTAGCCCCGCCGCGGCATCCCGAATTGGCCGAAGTGGCCGTTGTCGAACGGGAACTTCGACACCAGCACCCGGTCGCCGCTGCCCCAGGCCGGCGGCTCCTTGAGCGTCCGCCAGCCGTTGCCGTCCCGCTCCAGCCACACGTCCTTGTACCGGCAGTTCGGGCAGGTGCAGGCGACGACCGGGACCGGCGGCCCCTGCTGGGGGTCCACCTCGCTGGAGCAGTTCACCGGGAATTCGTAGCCGCATTGCGGGCAGGTTTCCCACTTCTGGTAGCCGAGCAGCGTCTCGGCCATCGACCCCGTCGGAATGACGAACGCCTCGGCGACGAACGTCTTCAGCAGCAGCACCAGGACGATGACGAACACGACCGTCTCGACGACCTCACGGAAGGCGTCCTTGACGGCCGGGGCCTCTTCCTTCTTTTTGGGTCGGGGGCTGGCCGAAACGGGCACCGGGGCCGGGACACGGGCCGACGCCGGCTGGCCGTTGGGCGGGGCGGCAACCGAGTGCGGTTGGCCGGAAATCTGGACGCGGTCGTTCGGGGCCATGCGCCACCTTGCTGTCCGGGATGGGGCCGGGGCGGCGAACGCCCGGTCTGTTCACATTATGCCGGAATTGCCGACCGTCGCCAGGGCGATTGGGGCCGGCGGGCCGTCCCCACAATCGGCCGTCTCGGGTATTTCGCCGGCCGCGGGCCAGGATTGCGACGACGGCCCGCAACCGGGCTACCGGCGCAACGGGTTTACTGATCAGATTCTAGGACCGCCAGGAAAGCCTCTTGCGGGATTTCGACCATGCCGACCTGTTTCATCCGCTTCTTGCCCTCGGACTGCTTGGCCAGGAGCTTCCGCTTGCGGGTGATGTCGCCGCCGTAGCACTTGGCCGTCACATTCTTGCGGATCGCCGAGATCGTCTCCCGGGCGATGACCCGCGACCCGATCGCCGCCTGGAGCGCGATCTCGAACAGGTGCCGGTCGATCTCACCCTTGAGCTTCTGGACCAGCTTGCGCCCCCGCCGCTCCGCCTGCGACCGGTGGACGATGATCGACAGCGCGTCCACCCGCTTGCCGTGGACGAGGATGTCGAGCCGGACCAGGTCGGCCTCGCGGTAGCCGATCAGCTCGTAGTCCATCGTCCCGTAGCCGTGGGTGACGCTCTTGAGCTTGTCGTACAGGTCGTAAATCACCTCCGCGAGCGGCAGTTCGTAGGCGAGCATGACCCGCTGCGGCGACAGGTACTCCTGCCGCAGGAAGATGCCCCGCCGCTCGGCGCACATGCCCATCAGGTCGCCGACGTTGGCCGCCGGGACGATGAAGCTGATCTTCACGAACGGCTCGCGGAACTCCTGAATCTGCCCCGAGTCCGGCACCTCCTGCGGGCTGTTCACCTCGATCACTTCGCCCGTTCGGGTCAGAATCTGGTAGGTGACGTTTGGAGCGGTCTGCACGAGGTCGAGGTCGCAGTCGCGCTCCAGCCGCTGCTGGATGATCTCGCGGTGCAGCATCCCGAGGAAGCCACAGCGGAAGCCGAACCCCAGCCCCTCGCTGTTCTCCGGCAGGTATGTGAAGCTGGAGTCGTTGAGCTTCAGCCGGCCGAGGGCTTCGCGGAGCGTCTCGAAGTCGCGGTTGTTGACCGGGTACAGGCCGCTGAAGACCATCGCCTTCGGCTCCTTGTACCCCGGCAGGGCCTCGGCCGCCGGGCGGGCCGCGTCGGTGACGGTGTCGCCGATGTGGACGTCGGCCAGGTCCTTGATCTGGGCCATGAAATAGCCGACTTGGCCGCAGGTCAGCTGGTCGCACGGCGTCATGCCGGGGCGGAACCGGCCGATCTCGATGACCTCGTACTCCTGCCCGCTCCGCAGCAGCTTGATCTTCTGGCCCTTCGTCAGCACCCCGTCCTTGATCCGGACGTAGACGACGACGCCCTTGTAGGTGTCGAAGTGGCTGTTGTAGACGAGGGCCTTGAGCGGGTTGTCGTCCGAGCCGGGCGGTGGCGGTACGCGGTCGATGACGGCCGCCAGTACGTCCGGCACGCCCAGGCCAGTCTTGCCGCTGGCCCGCAGCACGTCGGCGGGAGTGACGCCGACGGACGTTTCCATCTCGGCGATCACGTCGTCCGGCCGGGCGGTCGGCAGGTCCACCTTGTTGAGCACCGGGACGATGGTCAGGTCGTGCTCCATCGCCAGAAACGCATTGGCGACCGTCTGCGCCTGCACCCCCTGGAAGGCGTCCACGAGCAGGATTGCCCCCTCGCACGCCGCCAGGCTGCGCGACACCTCATAGCTGAAATCGACGTGGCCGGGGGTATCGATCAGGTTCAGCTCGTACTGCTGGCCGTTGTATTCGTGGTAAATGGTGACCGGGTGCATGCGGATGGTGATGCCCCGCTCCCGCTCCAGGTCCATGGCGTCGAGGGTCTGGGCGCGATACTCGCGGGCGGAGATGGTGTTTGTCTGGAGGAGAAATTGGTCCGCGAGCGTGCTCTTGCCGTGGTCGATGTGCGCGATAATGCAGAAATTGCGGATCTGGCTGGTCGATGGCATGGCTGGGCGGGCGTCAGCACCGCGTCCGTTCATCCCCGGTGTGACCGCGGGCCGCGGCCGTGCATCGAACAGTCTAGCAGGACGCCCCGCGGCCGAATAGGCCGGCGGGACCGAGCGTCCAGCGATGGGGTATCGATTCGCGTCGTGCCCGGCGTCCCCGGGCGGGTGTCGCCCGTGTCTGGTCGTTCCGAGGAGCATCGCATGACCCGTTTCGTGACCGCCGCCCTCGCCGCCGCCGCCGTGGCCGTGTCGGCCCAGGCCGCCCCGCTCAAGATCGGCTCCCCGGCCCCGAAGTTCAGCGGGCTGGAGTCGGCCGACGGCAAGAGCGTGTCTCTGGCCGACTTCAAGGACAAGGACGTCGTGGTGGTCTGCATCACCTGCAACCACTGCCCGGTGGCGATCGCCTACCAGGACCGGATCATCGACTTCGCCCGCAAGCACGCCGGGCCGGACAGCAAGGTCGCGTTCGTCGCCATCAACGTGAACAACGGCGAAGAGGACCGGCTGCCGAAGATGAAGGAGCGGGCCAAGGAGAAGGGGTTCACCTTCCCGTACGCCTACGACCCGAGCCAGAAGATCGCCCGCGAGCTGGGCGCGTCGCGGACGCCGGAATTCTTCGTGTTCAACAAGGAGCGGAAGCTCGTCTACACCGGCGCCCTGGACGACAGCATGAAGGACGAGAAGGTCACCAAGCACTACCTGGCCGACGCCGTCGAGGCGGCCCTCAAGGGCGAGACCCCGAAGCAGGAGACCAGCACGCCGGTCGGCTGCGGCATCCAGTACGAGCGGAAGCGGTCGGACTGACCGTCCCCGCCGATGCGAAACGAACTTGACCCGGGCGGCCGGCACTTCGGTAGAATCCGAGGTGTCAGCCGCCCGCGTCCTTGCCGGAGGAAGACCATGAACATCCTGCGCCGCGCCGGCTGGGGCCTGCTTGCGGCCCTGACCGTCGCCGCCTGCAACTCGCCGCCTCAGAAGGCCGACCAGGCCGCCGGCGGTGTCCCAGCCGCCCGTCCCGGCGAGGTCGCGCTGGCCATCGTCAAGTGGCCCGAGCTGGACAAGGCGATCGCGTCGCACAAGGGGCATGTGGTGGTGCTGGACGTCTGGGGGGAATTCTGACTGCCGTGCAAGAAGGAGTTCCCGCATCTGGTCGAGATGCACAACGAGTACGCCAAGGACGGGCTGGTCTGCATGTCGGTGAGCGTGGACGACCCGGACGACCGGGACAAGGCGCTTGAGTTCCTGAAGAAGCAGAAGGCCGACTTTGCGAACTACCTGATCGACGAGCCGGGTGAGGTCTGGGAGAAGAAACTGGACGTGCCGGCGCCGCCGGCGGTGATCGTCTTCGGCCGGGACGGCCGGCGGGTGAAGACGTTCACGACCGAGGCCGACGGCCAGTTCACCTACGAGGACGTGGAGAAGGTCGTGGCCCCATTGCTCCGGGGGCAGAAATGAGTGATTCGGCCCACCCCGCGGGGTGGGCTTTTACTTGCGCCCGATGACACGGACTCACCCGCTGACGGTCCTGGCGTGGCTGAACGTCGGCCTGCACGTGGGCGGGCTGGCCTTGGCCGCGGCGTTCATTCGACCCGGCAGCCCACTGACGCCACTGCCGGAACGGTTGGCCTACCTCGCGTCCGCGCCCGCCGGCTGGGCACTGGCCTGGGGCGTCTGGGCCGCCTGTGCGGCGGCGATGGTCAGTTTCACCTTTGTCGCCGCCCGGCTCGTCGGCTCGCCGCTGGCGCGGTCGGCGTTGGCAGTGGCGGTCGTCGCCGCGGTCGCCGACCTGGCGTGCGATGTCCAATATGTGTTTTCCTTTCCCAAGGGCGCGTTCAGTGCCGGCTCCGCGGCGGAGCTGTTCGTCCGCGTTGAACGGCTGACGAACTGGATCAGCCTAACCGTCGCCAACGGCCTGTACTCCGTCAGCACGCTGCTCCTGTCGCTGGCTCTCCGGGCCCACCCGGCGATCCTGGCGGTCGGCACCGCGGTCTTTGCCAGTGGAATGCTCCTGGCCGCTGCGGGCGTCACCGGCGTGCCCGAACACGCGCTCTGGGCGACGCCACCGACCATCGGCCTGTATTGCCTCTGGGTCCTGCTGGTCGCCCGGTCGCTGACCGCGGAACGGAGCGCGCCGTGAGTCGGGCCGTCGTTTTTGGCGGCTACGGCACGTTCGGCGGCCGAGTCGGCCGCGAGCTGGCCAGGTTCGGCGTTGGCGTCACGATCGCCGGCCGCGACGGCAACCGAGCTGCTGCATTCGCCGGCACGCTCGGCAACGATTGCCGCGGTGTCGCCGCCGACGTGTCCCGTCCCGCCGATTGCCGGGCGGCCTTGACCGGCGCGGCGGTAGCGGTCCATTGCGCCGGCCCGTTCCGCGCCGCGGATACGGCCTTGCTCGATGCCTGCCTCGACGCCGGCTGTCATTACGTGGACATCGCCGATGACCGGGCGTATGCGGCGAAGGTGCGGGAGTACGGTGATCGCTTCGCGGCCCGTGGGCTGACGGCAGCCTATGGCTGCTCCAGTCTGCCCGGCATCTCCGGGGCGCTGGCGCTGCGGGCCGCCGCCGGACGGCCGGACCGGCCCGAGCGGGCGCGCGTGACGCTGTTCATCGGCAACGACAACCCGAAGGGCGCCGCGGCCGTGGCGTCGCTAGTCGGCGGATTGGGCCGGCCAATAGCCGCCCCGCAGGGAGAGCTGCGCGGCTTCCGCGACCGGGAGATCGTTCCCCTGCCGCCGCCATTCGGCCCGCGGCCGGTGTTCAACTTCGACAGCCCCGATTACGACCTGCTCCCGGCCTTGGTCGGCGTGCGATCCGTATCGGTGAAAGTCGGCTTTGAGTTGCGACCGGCAACGTACGCCTTCGCGGCACTGGCGCGGCTGCCATTCCGCTACGGCAGGCGCACTGCCTGCGTGCTGGATTTGCCCGGCCGGCTGGTCCGCGGCGTCGGCAGTTCCGGCGGGGCGGTGATGGCGGAGCTATTGTTCGCCGCTGGGACGGAACGCCGGGCCGCCCTGGTCGCTCGCCAGGA
>DASXAN010000656.1:0-8204 GCA_036406755.1 Gemmataceae bacterium | reverse complement strand
GCCTGACCGTATCGGACCAGTAATCGTAATGAGCCAGCCGGCGCAGCGAGGCCTCGACGCCGCCGGCGATCACCGGCACACCGGGGAACGCCTCGCGGGCGCGCTGGCAGTACGGGAGCGTGGCGCGATCGGGGCGCAGGCCGATCCGGCCGCCGGGCGAGTAGGCGTCGTCGTTGCGGACCTTCTTGTTGGCCGTGTAATGGTTGATGAGCGAGTCCATGTTCCCCGCGCTGACGGCGAAGAACAGCCGCGGCCGGCCGAACTGCCGCCACGGCTCGGCGGTCCGCCAGTCCGGCTGAGCGAGGATCGCCACCCGGTACCCGGCCGCCTCCAGCACCCGGCCGAGGATCGCCATGGCGAAGCTCGAGTGGTCCACGTAGGCATCACCGGTGACGAAGACCACGTCCACGCCGTCCCAGCCGCGGGCGCGCATTTCCGTCGCGGCCATCGGCAGGTGGAGGGCGGCGTACCGCTCCTGCCAGAGCGGGAGGGACAGGCGCGGGCGGGGGGAGGACACTTGGCCATTATACGCAAATCGCCCTTGCCCCGCTCACCGGGGGCCGTGGTATGATGCCGCCCGCACCGGGGACAGGCCCGGTCCGTCACGGAGGACAATTATGGCGAAGAAGACCCACTGCCCCATCACCCGGGCCGAGTTCCGCGCCGGGGCCAAGCCGCTCACCGTCACCATCGCCGGCGCCCCGCTGGCCGCCGAGGTCAAGGAATTCTCCACCGGGTCGCTCGGCTGGTACCTGAACGGCAAGACGACGGTCGAGGTGAACGGCACGCCGGTGGCGGTGCAGATCGGATTGAACCTGACGATCGTTGGGTCGAAGGAGCTGCCGCGAGACGAGCCGGCGGCCGCGCCGGAGCCGGAAGTGGCCGTGGCGTGAGCGGGCCTGCATCGAACGACGAGGCCCGCCCGGCGATGCCGGGCGGGCCTCGTCGCTTCGGTGGGCCTCGCAGGGGCGGCGCATCGGGTGACGGTATTCGCTATTTGGTCAACTGGAACGCCGGCACGTCCGTCGGCCCGTTCTGGACGGTAGCCTTCAGCCCGGACTTCTCGACGTGGGCGTACTTGTCCGGGAGCCGGTTGGGAATCGTCGCGTTCGCGCCCGCCGCCTCGCCGAGCCAGACGACGACGACGCGGTACTCTCCCGGCGCCGCGCCCTCGCCGTGCGGGTAGGTGCTCAGCGTGTACGACCCGTCTTCCTTCACCACCCCCGAAGGCTTCGGGATGTCGAGCGGATTCTCGGCCGCGCGCGGCACCAAGTGGAACACGACGCGGGCCCCGGCCGCCGGCTTGCCCTGGAAGAACACCTGGCCGTGGACCGGGTACAGAGTCGGTCCGGTCGCCTTGCTACAGCCCGCGGCCGCGAGCACGGCCAGGGTCGCGCAGACGACAGGAACTCGACGCAGGCAGTCGCAAACGTCCATGCAGGAACTCGCGGGTCGGGCCGGGGGAAGGTTCCGGGGCGGGATGGACGACGCGATTTAACCAGTCGCGGGCCGTCGGGACAAGCAGAATGTGAAGAAAAATGAACGGCCGGCGGCCCGCCCGGGAAAACCGCGCGGTTGATTTTTGGCGAGTTTTCCTTGCCAGCTTCACGCGCCGGTTACAGACTGGAGCAGCCGCCTTCGCCACGTCCGCCCCGGAGCCGCCGACCACCGATGCCCCCGGACCCTCCCGCGACCGGGGCCGTCGGACTAACCGTCCGCGAGGTCATGTCCCGCGACCCGGTCATGGTCCCGCCGACCGAGCCGCTCCAGGAAGTCGTCCGCCTCATGGCCGACCGCCGGATCGGGGCCGTCCTCGTCGGCGCCGGCGGCGCCGTCGCCGGCATCTTCACCGAGCGGGACCTGCTCCGGATCGCCCCCGACGCCCCGCACGGCTGGCGGCAGTCGCCGGTCGGCGACTGGATGACCCGGCACCCGCACGCGGTCACGCCGGACACCGGCTGGGAAGAGGCGGCCGCGCTCGTGGGGCGGTTGCACGTCCGCCACCTGCCGGTCGTCGAAGGCGGCCGGGCGGTCGGCATCTTGTCGGCCCGCCAGTTGATCGCCCACCGCACCGACCACCTCGACCGGCTGGTGCGGGAGCGGACCCAGGAGCTGGAGCGACTGGCCGCGGAGTTGCTCGATCGGGAGCGGCAGGCGCAGCGGGGCCTGCGGGTGGCCGGCCGGCTGATGAACCGCCTACTGCTGCCGGGCGCCCCGCCGGACGGGCCGGACCTGGCCTGGGCCGTCCACTTCCGCCCGCTCGACCCGCTCGGCGGCGACTACTACGACTTCGCCCAACCCGACGGCCGGCACGTCGGCGTGCTGATCGCCGACGCCAGCGGCCACAGCCTGCCGGCGGCGATGGTGGCGATCATGGCCCGGATCGCCTTCGCCGAGGCTGGGCGGGACAGCACGTCGCCGGCGTCCGTCCTTCGCGGCATGAACCAGCGGCTACAGGGGCTGACGGAGGAGCGGTTCGTGTCCGCGTTCTACGGCGTCTACGACCGGGTGCTGCGGCGGTTCACGTACGCGGCCGCCGGCCACCCGCCGCCGCTGCACTATGAAGCACGGTCCCAGACGGTGCGGCCTCTGGAGAGTCGGGGGTTGTTGCTCGGCATCTTGCCGGACGCGGAGTACGAGGAGTCGTCCGTCGGGCTGGTCCCCGGCGACCGGCTGTGCCTGTTCACCGACGGCGTGACGGAGGGCCGGGGCCCCGGTGGGGAGGCATTCGGCACGGTCCGCCTGGAGGCGAGTTTCGCCTCGGCGGGCGGACATGCGGACGCGGTACTGCGGCGGCTGGTGGCGGACCTGGCGGAGTTCAGGGGCGACCGACCCGCCGGGGACGACGAGACACTGCTGGTGGCAGAAGTCCGGGGGTGAGCGAGCGCCCCGCAAGCCCACCCGCGGCGGCGGGTGGGTTCCATTCACCCACCCGCCGCCGCGGGTGGGCTTGCCGGTCCGGTACTCACTTCGGCGCCGGCACGTCCGATTCCAGGAACGCGAACAGGTCCGCGATCTCCTGCTTGGACAGCGGGTCGAGCAAGTTCTCCGGCATCACCGAGACCAGCGACGCGTACTGCGCCTCGACCTCGTCCTTCCGCAGCGTCACCTTCGAGCCGTCACTCTGGAGCACGGTCAGCGTGTCCCCCTGCACCGCCGCCAGGCCGTCGATCCGCACCCCCTTCTTCGTCAGGATCGTCGTCGAGCGGTACTGGTCGCTGATGACCTTCGACGGGAAGACGATCGACTCGAGCGTGTCGGCCCGCTTGAACCGCTTGGAGAGCGTGGTCAGCTCCGGGCCGACGCCCTCACCTTCGCTGCCGTACTTGTGACACTTGGCGCATTGGGCCTGTGAGAAGACCGTCTTGCCGCGGGCCGCGTCGCCCTTCGTCCCGGCCGGGTCCTTGGTCAGGTAGTCGAGCAGGTCGGCGTACTTGTACTTGCCCTCGGGCGTGGACACGGAGGACTTGACCGCGAGCGCCGGGCCCTTCGGGAACGCCTGCCCGTACCACCGCACCCAGGCGGCCAGCTCCCGGTCGGCCGTGTCCTTGTCGAACCCGAACTGCCGGCCGCCGGTCCAGTGCCGCAGCACCTCGACCGCCCGCCACAGGTTCTGGCTGCCCAGCCGGCGGGACGAGTTGAGCAGCAGCCGGTACGGGGCCGGGTCGTCGGCCTTCGGCACGTCCGGGCACTTGGCCAGGGCCACGACCACGTCGTTGACGACGACCGGGTTGGGCGACTCCAGGCCGTGGAGCAGGTACGGGTAGTTTTCGTGGCCCGGGTAGCGGGCCAGCACACGGGCGACGGCGTCGCGCAGGGCCGGCTCCTCGTCGCCGATGCGGCGCATGACCGGCTGCACCGCCGAGTCCGGCGACCGGGTCAAAGCGTCAACGACGGCCTGCCGCAGCTCGGCCGCCTTTTCGATCGCCTGACCGTGAAGCTTGAGCCGCGTGTACAGGTCGGCGAGCGTCACGGCCGGCGGCAACTGCTCCGGCTTGGCCGCGTGCAGCAGGGCGGCCGCCGTGATCGGCATGTGCTCCGCCTTGGCGAAAATCCCGGCCCGGTCCTCCGCCGTGAACGCGGGGGCCAGGTCGCGCAGGATGTTCTCCAGGAACGGCGTGAAGCTGTGCCCGCCCTTCCACGTGCGGGTCGCTTCATACCAGGCGACGAGCCTCTGTTTTTCCTGGGTCGTCCAGCCCTCGTGCAGGAGTCGCAGGCAGTAGAAGTAGTGGATCTGCTGCTGGCGGTCCTTGGCGTCGGCGAGCAGGGCGTCGAGCAGTTTCGCGTGTACCGGCTCGTCGAGGACCTTTTCCCGCCGCAGATCGGTGAGCAGGATCGCCAGCTCGCGGTTCACCCGGGCGTCCTCGTGCGGGAACATGCCGAGCAGGTCCACGGCGATGCCGCGGACGTTGCCGCCCCGCGGCGGCGGGCAGTGGACCAGCGCGAGCTGCACGACCCGCAGGTAGTTCAACTGCACGCCCGCGTCGCCGTCGTGCGACTGGTGGTGCAGCCGCTCGAAGATCGGCTCGGTGTAGCCGGCCGCCTTGTTGGTCTTGCAGAGTGCGACGATCGCCTCCAGGGCGGTCAGGTCGCTGTCGCCGTGGAGCAGGTCGGCGGCCCATTTCTTCGGGTCGATCCGCTGGAGCACCAGCCGGGCGGCCGTCCGCAGGAACCGATCGCCGTCGGCCAACAGCGGCTTGAGCGCGTCCACCGGCGGCTCGATGCCGGCCCGGATGAACGCCTCGCACGCCCGGCGGCGGACCAGCGGGCTGCGGTCGTGCAGCGCCGCCAGCAGCGCCTCCTGGGCGTCCCCGCCGCCGAGTCGGCCGAGCTGCTCCGTCGCGGAAGCGCGAACGATCGGGTCCGGGTTCCGGCTGGCGGCGTAAAGCGCCTTGATGTCCTGGATGGTGCCGACCTCATCCCGCTTCGGACTCCACGCGGCGAGCGGCTGGTCCGAGCCGGTCGCCGGCTCGGCCTTGCCGTCGTAGCGAATACGGTAAACGCCGCCCTGCGTGCCGCGGCCGCCCATCGTGAAGTAGATCGCCCCGTCCGGGCCGACGGCCAGGTCGGTGACGTTCATCGGCGCCCCGGTGCAGAACTTCTCCACGTCGGCCGCGTAACTGGCCCCGTCCGGCTTCAGATGCACGGCCCAGATGATGCCGAGCGACCAGTCGCCCAGGAACAGGGCGCCGCGATACTTCGCCGGGAAGGCGTGGTGGGCGTAGAAGTCCATGCCGACCGGGCTGCCGCGGCCGGTCTCGGCGATCGGCGGCAGGCTGTCGATGTAGTAGTTCGGCGTGTTGGCCGCCCCGGTCCGCCAGACGAAGTCGGCCCCCGGCGGGCAGTGGCAGACGCGGACCGGGCGATACCACGGCAGCGCCTCGTCCCATTCCATGTCGCTGTCGAAAGTGAACAGCTCGCCATCGGGGCTGAAGGCGGCGTCGAAGTGGTTGCGGAACCCGGCCGCGACCAGGGCGAAGTCGGTGCCGTCCTCGTTGAACCGCCAGATGGTGCCGCCGGGGGCGAGGATGTTGGCGGCGTGGCCGCGGGCGTCGTTCAGCCGCGGCAGCAGCACGTCCTCGGTCGTGTTCGGCTGGCCCTGGTCCGGCCCCATGCCGCCAGTCGGCCACCGGGTCAGCGGCGAGTTGGCGGCCAGCTTCTCCGGCTGGGCCCAGGCGTGGTTGCCGATGCAGAGGTAGAGCTTGCCGTCCGGGCCGTGCAGGACGGCGTGCGGCCCGTGTTCGCCCATCGACCCCTTGAACTTGTGCAGTAGCGTCACGTCGTCGATCTGGTCGGCCCCCTTGGTGTCGCGGCAGCGGTACAGGCCCGTGCCCTGCGGCCCGTCGCCGACCAAGAAGAGCGCGTCCTTGACCCAGCACATCCCCTGGCAACCGCGGACCTGAGTGCAGTACGGCTTGACGTTCCGGAACGCGCCGTCCTTGTCGGGCTGGGTACAGAGCAGGATCGGCCCGCCCTCCCGCGAGACGTACAGCCGGCCCTTGGTGTCAAAGCACAGGTTGATGAGCGAGAACGGGTCTTTCGGGTCGGGGTTTTTCGCGACCGCCTCGACGCGGAAGTCCTTCGGGACCGTGAACCGGTCGTCGCCGCCGCCCTCCCAAACCTGGCCGGTCCACCGGCCGGTCTTGCCATAGGGGCCGAGCACCTTGGCGTGCGCCCAGTTGGCGTCGTCGAACTTGATCGCCTCCCAGCCCGCCGGCGCGGCGTCACTCGCCTTCCAGCTCCCGTCGCTGAACACGGCCAACCGCGACTGGCCGTTGGGCACGTACCCCAGCCGTACCATCAGGCCGGCCGGCCCGGGTCGGGTGTGTTGCGCCTCGACGGCGATGACGTTCTTGCCGTCCACGATGTACGGCTTCACGTCGAAGCGGTAGACCTTCTTCCAGTCGTCGCCGGAGCCGACCTTGGTGCCGTTGACCCAGACCGTGAAGGCGTTGTCGGCGGTAATGTCGAGGGTGGCGTCGTCGGCGAACCGGCCGACGGCGAACGCCCGGCGAAAGTAGCGGCTGCCAAGGGAGGCGTCCGTGGCCGGGTCGCCATCGTTGGTCCAGATCCATTGCACGCCGGAATCGGCACGAGCCGGGGCGGATGTCAAGACCGGGAGAACCAGCGAGCCCAGCCACAGGGCCGCCGTGAGGCCGCGACGCATCTCGTTCAACCTCCGCGGGGAGTCAGCGCAAACTCATAGGCGGGACACCAATACTGTAGGCGGGCGGCCGGCCAGTCGCAACCGAAGCCGTCGGCCGGACGGCGGCTGCCTCCGGGACGAGTTTTGTGACCTATTCTTAAGGGCCCCTCGTGGAGATTAC
Organism: Gemmataceae bacterium; assembly: GCA_036406755.1. Taxonomy (GTDB): domain Bacteria; phylum Planctomycetota; class Planctomycetia; order Gemmatales; family Gemmataceae; genus DASXAN01. Next base: position 1,377 of record DASXAN010000656.1, on the reverse strand, counting down.
TCATGAAGTGCCCGCATTGCCACGCCCTATGTTCAGCTGACGACGCGATCTGCTACCACTGCCGCACCGCGTTGCCGGCGGCGAGCGGCGGGCCGGCGAAGGGCCGGATGCCGGTCCCGCAGCGGGTGATGTTGATCTCGATGTGCCTGGCGGCCGCCGCCGCACAGGTTCTGCTCCCGCGCAGCACGCCGGGCCGAATCGACATCGGCCACTGCGTGCAAGTCGGCGCGTTCTGCGCCGTCGCCTGCCCGATCGGGTACGTCCTCGGCATGCTGTTCGTCGGCGGCAAGCACGCCGCCTGAGACCGGGCCGCCCCTTGCCGGTCCGGTCGGTTCGCCCCATCATAGGGGCCGACCGTTCCACCACCCGGACACGAGGGGGCCGCTCATGGTCCGCATCGGCTTGGCCGGCATCGGCTTCATGGGCATGATCCACTACCTCGCCGCCAAGCGCCTTGCCGGGGCCGCCGTCACGGCCATCCATACCCGCGACCCGAAGAAGCTCGCCGGCGACTGGCGGGGCGTCCGAGGCAACTTCGGCCCGCCAGGCGAGGTCATGGACCTCGGCCCGATTCACCGCCACGCCCGCTACGACGATCTGTTCGCCGACCCTGATGTGGACCTCATCGACATTTGCACGCCGACCGGCCAGCACGAGGCGATGGCGGTCGCGGCCCTGAAGGCCGGTAAGCACGTCCTGGTCGAGAAGCCGATCGCGATCGAGCCGGCCGCGGCCGACCGCATGGTCGCCGCCGCCAAGGCCGCCAACAAGTTACTCATGGTCGGGCAGGTGCTGCCGTTTTTCCCCGAGTTCGCGTTTCTGGCCGACGCCGCGAAATCCGGGCGGTATGGGCCGCTCCTGGGCGGTCAGTTCAAGCGGGTGATCTCGCGGCCGGACTGGTCAACGGCCATCGCCGACGTCGCCCAGACCGGCGGCCCGGCCATCGACCTGCACATCCACGACACGCACTTCGTCCGCCTGATCTGCGGCATGCCGCGGCAGGTGGTCGCCACCGGACGAGTCGAAGGCGATGCGGTCACGCACCTGAACGCGCTGTACCTGTACGGCCCCGGCGGGCCGACGGTCGCCTGCGCCAGCGGGGCGATGGCCCAGAAGGGGCGGGAGTTCGTCCACGGGTTCGAGGTGTATTTCGAGAAGGCGACGCTCGTATGCGAGTCCGGCGTGCAGCCGCTGACGGTGCTACCGGCCGGCGGTGGTCCGGAGCGGCCGGCCCTCGGCGACGGCGACCCGATCACCGGGTTCGCGGCCGAGTTGCAGGCGGCGGTGGATGGCGTCCGCGCCGGACGGGCGCCGGACCTGCTCAGCGGCCAGCTCGCCCGCGACGCGCTGGTATTGTGCCACCGGGAGTGCGATTCG
>DASXAN010000655.1:0-5902 GCA_036406755.1 Gemmataceae bacterium | reverse complement strand
CATCAGCCCGTCGGTGATCAGCCCCTTGAGCCGGTCGAGGTCGCCAGAGGCCGGGTCCCAGGCCACGTAGAGCGGCTTGATCTTCGTCCGGAGGAAGTGGTCCGGGCAGCTGGTGCCCAGCTCGGCCAACCGCGGGGCGTCAGCGCTGTTGACGAACCGCAGGATGGTCGGGTCGTCCTGTACCGTGCCGACCATCCGTCCACGCGCGCTCCGCTGCGCGTCGCGGCCCAACTGGCCGCGGAGCCACGGCAGGATGGCGATTTGGAACTCGCGCCGCTTCGCCTCGGGCAGGTCGGCGTACTTGCGGCCGCCAAACGTTTTGTCGCCGCGGTCGTGCTTGTCGATGTATCGGGCGGCCCGCTCGATCAGCTCCAGCGTCAGCTCGTAGCAGGTCTTGTCGTCGTCGGCCCAGTTGATGAGGCCGTGCTGGCCCATGAGGATCGACTTCGCCTTCGGGTGGGCCTTGCACAGCTCCTGCATCCGCAGGCCCAGCTCGAAGCCGGGGCGGAGCCAGGGGGTGTAGACCATGTCGTCGCCGTAGATGTCGCGCATCAGCCGCTCGGCGTTGCGGGCCGCGGCCACGGCGATGACGGCGTTCGGGTGCATGTGATCGACGTGCTTGTGCGGGATGAAGGCGTGCAGCGGGGTGTCGATCGAGCTGGCCCGCGGGTTGAGGTTGAACGTGCAGTGCGGGTACAGGCCGACCTGGGCGTCCTCGGCCGGCGTCTTCGGCCCCGTGCCGGGCGTCTCCCGATAGCGGGGGATCAGGCCGACGAGCCTGTCCATGTACAGCGACGCGAAGTTCTCCTTGCTTGAGGTCCGCAGGTCGCCGCCGGAGCCCTTGACCCAGAGCACCTCGACCGTCTTGCCGGTGAGCGGGTCCTTCTCGGGGATTTTCGCGGACGTGTTGCCGCCGCCGGTGTTGGTGATGCGGAGGTCGGTGCCGAGGAGGTTGGACCGGTAGACGAGCCGGCCGACGAGGTCGAGCTTGGCGGCGGTGGCGTCGTCCCAGAGGTAGTTGACGTGCTCGAAGCGGGGGTGGGTCACAGGTCGGCGTCCGTTGGGAGGAAGGAAGGCGGTCGCGATGATGAGGTTATGCTACCGCCGCCGGCGGCGGCCGTCCACGCGGGCGAGGCGGGCGGGATGGTGCGTGACAGGCGGGTGGCCAGGGGTTACTATGATGGGCCACTGATCACGCCACGCACCGAGACGCCGTCGTGTTGGACTTTTCGTTGCGCTACGGCCGTCGATAGTCATTCAGATGGTATCTCGCGGTCATCGCGGCCGTGGCACATGGGCACTTCGGTGACCAATGAGTACGACGGATCTCACCGCGGAGGCGGAACGACTGGCCCGCCCGTGCGTACTGCTCCAGCGATCCGGCTCAGCCGACCGGTTCGCCGGTGTGTGGGGCGGGCCCGGAGTCGTTCCGGCTCCAGCCGGCCCGTTCCGCCATTGGCTCAGCATCGACTGCCGATTCCTTCCCACCGGTCTCGGCCCATCGGCCGGAGTACTGAGCGTTTACACCAACGACGACGATTGCGCCTCCGGGTTCGTAGGCCACAACCCCGGGGCGAGTTTGGGCGTCAGCATGGGACGGGCGCTGTACGCTCACGCCGCCCGCTCGCTCCCGCCGCCGGACGCCTTGTTGGCCGACGATGACGAGGCGTACATCCGCTGGTGGCAATTGCGCTGCCCGCTGTACACCGGCGAGGCGGTGGCTGTGCTCGGTGGTTGGCACTTTCCGTGGCCCGATGGCGATTGGGCGGAGCTACGCGAGAGGCCGCTACTAGTCTGGACGCTCGACGAGTCCGAGCCGTGGGTCGAGGTTTGGGGTGCGGCGGACGGCTTCCAGGTCATTCAGAGGATCACCTGATGCGGCGGCCAAATGCGTGTCGTCCGGTGGCACGTCGGGCCGGAGGTGTCGGATGACCGCGAACCAATTCCGGGCCCTGGCCCTCGATCTGCCCGAGGCGGCCGAAGGCGCGCACATGGGCCACGCGGACTTCCGCGTCCGCGGCAAGATCTTCGCCACCCTCGGGCCGGACGAATCCTGGGGTATGGTTAAGCTGACCCCGGACCAGCAAGCGATGTTCGTGCGGACCGAGCCGGCCGTCTTCCGGCCGGTCCCCGGCGGCTGGGGGCGGCGCGGCGCCACCAACGTCATCCTGGCGGCGGCGACGGAACCGGCCGTGCGGCAAGCTCTCATCGCCGCGTGGCGGAATACCGCCCCGAAGCGGCTGGCCGAGCAACTCGACGCCGACTAGCACTGGTCGAGTGGTGTGGCTCATTCCGGAACCGGTCGGACGCCGCAAACGCTTGTGTCATCGAGAATAACGGCAGAGTACGGAATTGATTCCGGCACTTTGAGATGGTTCTGAGGAGGTGTGGAGCGACCCGGCCGGAATCAATCTGCCCGGCCAACGAATGACTCGGTGAGAGCCTGTCGGCCCGCGTCACGCCCGCCGCAGGCGACAAGGGGGACCCTACCGTGACCTTCCGCAGCGCCCGCACCTGGCAGGTGGTCGGGGCGGTGGCCCTCGCCGCCGTCCTCGCCCAGCAGTTCTGGCACTGGGTCGTCGAGCGGGTCGAGGTGCCGCCGGGGCAATTCCTCGTCCGCGTCGCCCTCTGGGGCAAGCCCCTGCCGGCCGGCGAAGTCCTCGCCCCGGATGAGTCGTACCAGGGCATCCAGAAGGACGTGATGCCCGAGGGCCGGCACTTCCTCAACCCGCTCGTCTGGGCGCACGAAGTCCACCCGATGATCGAGGTGCCGGCCGGCCAGTGCGCCGTCCTCACCCGCCGGTACGGCAAGGACCTGCCGGCCGACCGTGTCGCCCGCGGCGAGCTGCTCGTGGATCTGGAGCCGCGGCCCGGGGACGAGGAGTACCGCGGCGTCGTCCGCCAGGTGCTCCTGCCCGGCCGGCACCGCGTCAACCCGCACGCCTACGACCACAAGCTCGTCCCGGCCGTTGAGGTCAAGGCCGAGCAGGTCGGCGTCCGCACCGTCAAGGTCGGGCTTGACCCGCGGGTGCTGAAACTGGAGCCCGACCAGAGCCAGTACGTAGTCCCGGTCGGCCGGCCCGAGGGCGACTACCGCGGCGTGCAGGAGAAGCCGCTGGCCGCCGGCACCTACTACGTCAACCCGTACGCCGAGGCGATCATCCCGGTGGACGTCCGCAGCCACCGCGTCGAGTTCACCGACATCGAGTTCCCCAGCCGCGACGGGTTCACCCTCAAGCCGCAGGTACTGGTCACATACCGCGTGGACCCGGCCAAGGCCCCGGAGCTGTTCGTGACGCTGACCGAACAGGGGAAGCTCGAACAGGGCGACGACCCGCACGACATCAACCAGAACCAGATTCTGCAAAAGGTCGTGCTGCCGAACATTCGCGGCTACGCCCGGATCGAGGGTAGCAAGTTCGACGCCCGGGACTTCATCGCCGCGGCCAATCGCGGGTCGGAGGCTGCGCCGGCCGCCCCGGCGACGGGGCCGGCCGTCAACCCGCGGGAGCGGTTGCAGCAGTTCCTGATGGAGAAGGTGTCGCCGCACACCCGGCGGGCCGGCGTCATCATCGAGTCCGTGACGCTGGCGGCCATGGACGTGCCGCCCGACCTGGCCCAGCAGATCGCCGACCGGGAGCTGGCCCGCGTGGTGCGGGAGAAGAACCAGGACCGGATCGGCCAGTACAAGACGGAGCAGGAACTGAAGGCGACCGAGGCACTCAAGCAGCAGCAGCAGGATGTGGTGGACGCCCGCACCCGGCTGGTCACGGCGGGAACGCTGGCCGAGCAGCGGAAGGCGGTCGAGGAGTCGAACCTGAAGCAGCAATTCGAGAACGCCCGCGTCCGGCTGGAGGCGGCCAAGAAGCAGGCCGAGGCCCAGCTGGCCACCGGTAAGGCGGAGGCGGACGTGATCCGGCTGAAGAACGAGGCGGAGGTCAGCGGGCTGCGGCAGGCCGTGCAGGGGTTCCCGACGGCCGATCTGTACGCCCAGTACCAGGTGCTCCAGCGACTGGCCCCGGCCCTGACGGAGATTTTCGCCAGCGACGGCAGCGACTTCGCCAAGCTGTTCAGCAACTACCTGACGCCGCCGGCCGCGACGGCGGAGAAGGACAAGACCGCGGCCGGTAAACCGGCCGCACAGCCCGCGGAGGCGGCCAAGAAGTCTGGCGAGTGACGACGTTCCTGTGAACCCCGGACACCATCGGCCTCCATTCGGGAGTGAGCCATGCGCGAGAAGCCCGATCGCCGTGACGAGGATGATAACGACGACACCCCGCCGCCCCTGCCGGTCGCCCACGCCCCGCGGCGGCCCGGCGTGCCCCGATGGCTGGTCATCCCGGCCGTCGTCGCGGTTGCCGCTTTCATCGCCCTTGTGATGACGTGGAAGGCGTTCTTCCACTACGTCCCGCCGGGCAAGATGCTGGTGATTGTCGCCAAGAACGGCTCGCCGCTGCCGGCCGGGCAGGTGCTGGCCGAGGCCGGCCAGCAGGGCGTCCGCCGCGACGTGCTGGGGGAGGGCTGGCACTTCGTCTGGCCGGTCGCCTACGCCGTCGAACTCAAGGACAATGTCGTCGTCCCGGCCGGCAAGGTCGCCGTCGTCACCGCGCTGGGCGGCGTCGCGCCGCGCGACGGCCGGGTGCTGGCCGAGCAGGACGACGAGCAGGGCATCCGCCGGCAGGTGCTGCCGCCGGGAGCCTACCGCCTCAACCCCTACGGGTTCTCGGTCGATCTGGTGGACGCAACCGAGATCAAGCCCGGCTATGTCGGCGTGCTGCGGCGGCGGCTCGGGAAGGAGTCCCGCGGTCGGTTCGCCGAGCTTCCCGAGGAGAAGGGCATCCTCCGCCAGGTCCTCCAGCCGGGGCTGTACTACGTCAACCCAAAGGAGTTCGAGGTCATCCACGCCGAGGTCGGCATCGACCAGACGACCTACCGGGCCGAGCTGGGCGACCCCAAGAAGGGCACGGCCATCAGCTTCCCGGCCAAGGACGGCAACGTCATCAGCCTGGAGTGCACGGTCGAGTGGGAAGTGCTGCCGGAACACCAGCCCCGACTGGTGGCCGAGTACGGCGACTGGCACCAAGTCGAGCGGAACGTCATCGACCAGCAGGCCCGGCGGATCAGCCGCGACCGCGGGTTCAACTACGGCGCCCAGGACTTCCTCGACGGGGCTAAGCGGGAGGAGTTCCAGGCCGACTTCGCCCACGAGCTGGAGCGGGTGTGCAAGGAACGGAACGTGGAGGTGCGGAGCGCGTTCATTCGCAACATCATCATCCCCGACGAATTCCTGCGGCAGAAGCGGGACCGGCAGATGGCCGTCGAGACGCGGATCACCAACGAGGCCAAGGAGAAGACGGCCCAGAGCGACGCCGACGTCGAGCGCGAGCGGCGGATGATCGACCAGCGGGTGAAGAAGGTCCAGGCCGAGACGGCCAAGCTGGTCGCCGAGATCGACCAGCAGGTGAAGAACGTCGAGACGCAGACCGGCGTCGAGATCGAACGGCTCAAGGCCGACTACGGCGCCCGGACCGCCGCGCTGGACGCGGACCGACAGCTGGTCCTGGGCGGGGCCGAGGCGCAGGTGAAGACGCTGAAGGAGACCGCGGTGAGCGGCATCCACCGGCTGAAGATGGAGGCGTTCCGCAACGACGGGTCGGCGTACCTGCGGTACACGCTGGCGCAGGAGCTGAACCCGAAGGTGGTGGTGCGGCTGTTCCACGCCGGCCCGGGGACGTTCTGGACGAACCTGGAGGGCAAGGGGGTGAGCCTGATGCTCCCGGCGGGGACGAACGGCGAGGCGAAGCCGGCGAAGTGATCAGGGAAACCGCTTGCGGCTTAGCGGTTGACCGCTAAGCCGCAAGCGGCGTTCACCGCGCGTCCAGCACCTTCCGCACCTTGCGAG
>DASXAN010000654.1:0-3146 GCA_036406755.1 Gemmataceae bacterium | reverse complement strand
TCCCGAAGGAGGACCAGGAGAAGCTCAAGGACACGGTCAAGCAGTACGGGTACAAGTCTGTGGAGGAACTGGTCCGCTGGCGGCTCTTTAACCGCACCGGCGGCGGGCTGATGGCCGAGCTGGGCAGCCACCAGCTCGACGCCTGCTCGATCTTCCTGGGCAAGGTCCACCCGCTGGCCGTCACCGGCGTCGGCACGCACAGCCTGTACGGGTTCCACCCCGGCGACGGCAAGCCGAACCCGCGGGAGATCGACGACCACGTCTTCTGCACGTTCGAGTTCCCCGGCAAGGACCACCCGCGGGGGGCGAACAAGGGCAACGACCCGCACGACGTGGTCGTGGTCACGTACTCGTCGATCAGCACCAACCAGTTCGAGCCGTACGGCGAGTGCGTCATGGGTAGCCGGGGGACGATGATCGTCGAGACGGAGCAGAACGCCTACCTGTTCACGGAGAAGAACCCGAACGTGAAGGGCGGCGGGTCGCCGAAGGGGACGGCCGCCAGTGTGACGGGCGCCAGCGGGGCCAAGCCGGCCCTGGAGGCCGGCGGCACCTGGGGTGGGCCGGCGCAGGCGGCGAGCAAGGCCGGGACGAGCACGACCGTCAGCCGCGGGTACCGCGAGGAGATGGAAGACTTTGCGTACTGCATCAAGATGTGGAACGACGGGGACAAGGCGAACCGCCGGCTGCCGCGGTGCCACGGCCGGGTGGCGATGGCCGATGCGATCATCGCGCTGACGTCGAACCTGGCGATGAAGGACCGGCGGCGGATCGAGTTCGCGGACGACTGGTTCAAGGCCGAGTCGGCGGACGTACCCGACCGTGAACTGGACGAGGAGCTGCGGAAGGAAACCGTATAAAGAGACTTCGTCGCGGTTCGCTGCCGCCGCGCCGGAGGGGGGCCGGCGCGGCCGACGGACGGAGCAACGGACGCACCCGGCGGGCCGGGCGGTATCGGTTGGCGGGACGGGCTCAGCCGCGGACTGCGGCGCGGGCGCGCCGGCGAACCGTTCTCCTGACCCCGGGGTGTACAATGGCGGGCACCCACGGCCCCCCCAGCCGCCGCCGGCTCCCGGCGCTGGACGGGCTCCGCGGCCTAGCAATCCTGCTGGTCCTGGTCGTCCACAGCCCGACGTGGGAGCCGTCCTCCCCCGCCCGCGTCGCCGGCCGCTTTCTCCAATCCGGCGGCTGGGTCGGCGTGGACGTGTTTTTCGCCCTAAGCGGCTATCTCATCACCGGCATTCTGTGGGACGCGCGGGGCTCGCCCCGGTACTACCGCGACTTCTACGCCCGCCGCGCCCAGCGGATCTGGCCGCTCTACTACCTACTGTTGATCGTCGTGCTGCTCGTCCTGCCGGCCCTACTCGGCGGGCCGGTCCTCGGGGTCGCCCTAACGCCGGGCGAGCAGGCCTGCTACTGGCTGGGCATGCCGAACTGGTTGGCCGTCACGGCCGCCGGCCCGGCGTTCCCGGGCGGCGACCTGGTGGTGGCGTGGTCGCTGGCCGTCGAGGAGCAGTTCTACCTCGTCTGGCCGGCCGCCATCGCGATCCTGGCCCGCCGGGCGGCGGTCCGCGTGGCGGCGGCGGTGGCTGTCGGGTCGTTCCTGCTGCGGGTCGCGGCGTCCGCCGCGGGCCTGCCGGCCAACGCGGCGTACGTGCTGACGCCGTGCAAACTCGACGCCCTGGCGCTCGGGGTGATCGTGGCGCTGGTCCAGCGGGGACCCGGAGGCGTCGGGGCGGTCGGCCGGTTCGCCCGGCGAGCCCTCCCGGCCGGGGCGGTGGTGGCGGCCGGCTCGACGGCGTACGCGTGGGCGTGCGGCACGACGCTGCTGGTGGGCGACTCGCCGGCGCACGTGACCCTGTCGGCCGGGGTCGGACTGATGTCCGCCGGCGTGATCGGCCTGTGCCTCGCGTCCCCGGCGGGGGCGGTCGCCCGGCTGTTCCTCGCGGCCCCGTTGCGGTGGCTGGGCCGGTACAGCTACGGCATTTACTTGCTTCACCTGCCGGCGTTCCGCCTCGCCTGCTGGGTGCTCGGGGACGGCCGCCTGCCGGCGTGGGCGGTCTTCCTGGCGTACGCCGTGAGCGGGCCGGCCGCCGGGTGGCTGTCGTGGCACCTGCTCGAGAAGCGGGTGTTGGCCCTGCGGGTGCGGCCGGCCGACCCACCGCCGGTGGTTCGCCCCCAGCCGGGACGGTCGATCGAGCGGGAGTGCCGGGACGTAGAGTTCCCGTCCCGCCCGCGGGTCAAGCGGCCGACGGCGTGACGGCCTGCCGTCACTTCAGTTCGGCCACCCGCAGGTTGCGGAAGCTCAGATTCGTCGTCGGGTCGTGGCCCTGCAGGCTGAGCGGCCCCGGGCCGAGTTTGCTCCCGTTGCGGGCGTTGTCGTTCGGCGGCCGGGTGTCGGCCCAGTCCACCGTCTGGTAGCCGTTGACCCACGTGGCGATGTGGTTGCCGCGGGCGACGAGCGTCATCGTGAACCACTCGTGGTCGTTCGACACCACCTTGCGGGCCTTGACCCGGCGGTAGATCGCCCCCGTGCCGAAGTCCTCCGGCTTGGTGCGGTCGTTGTCCTTGTACCCGTTCTGAATCTGGAACTCGTACCCGTTCTGGTACTGGCCGGGGATGCAGCGGAAGAAGACGCCGCTGTTGAGGTGCTTGCCGTTCGAGATGCACTCGCCCTGGAAGACGAAGTCGGCCCACTGCTTCTCGGTCTGCAGGTCGCCGGGGCCGTTGGTGACGTTTAGCCAGCCCTCCGACGTGACGGTGAACTTCGACTTCGCCCGCTTCTCGTCGCCGGCGTACTGCTTCCAGCCGGACAGGTCTTTGCCGTTGAAGATCGGTTCGAGTCCAAGCGGTCGAATCCGAAGGTCATGTAGGACGAGCTTTGATCCGGCCGGGACGCGGAATCCCACGGAGGTCGGTCCGGTGCCCCCCGCGGGTGTGGGCTGCGACTCGTAACCGATATTGGAATCCTGGTGCCCGGCCGCGAACGTCACCCGATCGTTCACGCTTTTCAGAGTCCCACGTCCGGGACGGTCGTCCGGGATGTTCCCGGCGGGCGTCCGTTTGACGAATTCATGGCTCTGGCCGAATGCAGTTACCTTCGCCTTGAAGTCGAACGGTGCACCGAAGCGGAACGTGAATTCAAA
>DASXAN010000653.1:0-6120 GCA_036406755.1 Gemmataceae bacterium | reverse complement strand
TGAGCCAGATCATCGGGTCATACCTTCTCGCAGGCGACGGTGAACGCGTACATCAGCCCGAGCGCGGCCAGCCCCAGCAGGAATAGCGCGGGCAGCCAGACGGTCAGGTCCATCGGCGTCTCCTTTTCGCAGCGGCAGTTGGAAAGCGATCGCCGTGCCGGGGTAAGCTCGCCCCTCGCAAGACGCGGGGCGGCAGTCACTTGGGCGGTTTCAATGCGGATCGCCAGGCCCGCCGAGCCGTGCAAATCGGCCGACCGGCCGTGCAAATTGCACGACCCGACGGCCGGCGTGATCACTCGTCCTCGCGGCCCGCCGGCCCGCGGCGGTATGATGACTGGCGCCATGCACGTCCTGCTGATCGACGACGAGGCCAGCCTGCGGCGGACCCTGCGGACTGCCCTGGAGTCGATGCGCCACGCGGTGGCCGAGGCGGTCGGCGGCCCGGAAGCGCTGGAGGCGGTGGCCCGACGCCGGTTCGACCTGGCGTTCCTGGACCTGCGGCTCGGCCGCGAAAAGGGGCTGGACCTGCTGCCCGAGTTGCTCCGCACCTCCCCGGGCGTCGGCGTCGTGGTCATGACCGCATACGCCAGCATCGACACGGCCGTCGAGGCAATGCGCCGCGGGGCGTTCGACTACCTGCCCAAGCCGTTCACCCCCGACCAGCTCCGCGTCGTCCTCGACCGCTGGCAGCTCGTCGCCGGACTGCGGTCCGAGGTGGCGGACCTCCGGTCCCGCGTCGCCGAGGCCGTTCCCGAGGCCGACCTGGACACCGAAGAGCCGGCCGTCCGCGCGGCCTACGATGTGGCGTTCCGGGTGGCGGCGACCGAGGCGACCGTCCTGGTCCGCGGCGAGAGCGGCACCGGCAAGGGCATACTGGCCCGGGCCGTCCACGCCCGCAGCCCGCGGGCCGGCCGGCCGTTCGTCACCGTTCACTGTCCCAGCCTGTCGGCCGAGTTGCTGGAGAGCGACCTGTTCGGCCACGCCAAGGGGGCGTTCACCGGGGCGGTCACCGGGACGGACGGCAAGGTCGCCGCGGCCGAGGGCGGGACGCTGTTCCTCGACGAGGTCGGTGACCTGCCCCCGACCGTGCAGCCGAAGTTGCTCCGGTTCCTCCAGGAGCGGGCGTACGAGCGGGTCGGCGAAAGCCGGACGCGGCACGGCGACGTGCGGCTGGTCGCGGCGACCAACCGCGACCTGGAGGCCGAGGTGCGGGCCGGGCGGTTCCGCGAGGACCTGTTCTACCGGCTCAATGTGGTCGAGGTGACGCTGCCGCCGCTGCGCGATCGCCGCCGGGACATCGGGCCGCTGGCCGACGGCCTCCTGCGGTTCTTCGCCCGCCAGTCGGCCAAGGCGGTGGCGGGGTACACTGCCGAGGCGCGGGCGGCCCTGGAGCGGCACCCGTGGCCGGGCAACCTCCGCGAGCTGCGGAACGCCATCGAGCGGGGCGTCATCCTGGCGGCCGGGGCGGAGGTGGGGTTGGCCGACCTGCCGGCCCAGCTCGGCACCCCGCCGGCCAAGAAGGTCGAGATCGGCGGCACGGCGACGCTGGACGAGATCGAGGCCGAGCACATCCGCCGGGTGCTGGCGAGTGCCCCGACGCTCGACGACGCCGCCCGGACGCTCGGCATCGACCCGAGTACGCTCTACCGCAAGCGCAAGCGCTACGGGCTGTGATTCGCAGTCATGAGACAATCCCTCCGCCGCCGGATCGTGCTCACCCTCGCCCCGCTCCTGGCCCTGATCGCCGGGCTGGGCCTGGCCGGCGTCGTGCTACTCCAGCAGATCGGCGGCCGGATCGACCTGATCATGCGGGAGAACTACGACAGCGTCCGGGCCATGTTCCGGCTGAACGAGGCGGTCGAGCGGATCGACTCGGCGTTCCAGTTCGCCCTGTCCGGCCGGGCGGACGAGGCCCGTCGCCAGTACGACGACAACTGGCCGCGGGTCGAGGAGCAGCTCCGCGTCGAGCAGAACAACATCACGCTGCCCGGCGAGAAGGAGTTGGCCGACCGGCTGACGGCGCTGTGGCAGGACTACCACCGCCGCGGCGACCGGTTCTTCGCCCGCCCGGCTGGCGATCCCGAGTTGCCCCGCGATTACTACGGCGGCCCGGACGCGCCCGGGCTGCTGGACCTGTTCCGCCAGATCAAGGCCGTATCCGGCAAGATCCTCCAGATCAACCAGGAGAACATGGAGGAGGCCAGCCGCAAGGCCAGCGAGACGGCACGGCGGTCACTCCTCGGGTTCACCATCGGTGTCGCCCTGACGGCGCTGCTCGCCGGGCTGGCGGCGTGGCAACTGCTGCGAGCCGTCCTGCGGCCGATCGCCGAGCTGACCGACGCCGCCACGGCCATCGGGGCAGGGCAACTGCACCGCAGCGTGCCGCACTTCGGCCGGGACGAACTCGGCCAACTGGCCGCCGCGTTCAACACCATGTCGGAGCACCTGCGGCACTACCGCCAATCCAGCGCCGACCGGCTGCTGCGGGCGCAGCGGACCGGGCAGGCGACGATCGACTCGTTCCCCGACCCGATCCTGGTCGTGGACCCCGAGGGCCGGGTCGAGTTGGCCAACCCGGCCGCCCGGCAGGTGCTCGGCGTCGCGCCGGACGGCGAGGCCGTCTGGCAGCCGCCCGAGCCGTTGCGGCAGCCTCTGGCCACCGCCCTGCGGGAGTTGCGGCCAGTCCTGACCGATTCGTTCGACCAGGCCGTGTTCTTCCGCCTCGCCGGCGAGGAGCACGCCTACCTGCCACAGGTCCGGCCGATCCGCGACCCGTACGGCGGCACCCTCGGCGCGGCAGTCGTGCTCACCGACGTCACGCGGTTCCGTCTGCTCGACGAGGTGAAGACGAACCTCGTCGCCACCGTCAGTCACGAGCTGAAGACGCCGCTCACCAGCCTGCGGCTCGGGCTGCACCTGCTGCTGGAAGAAGCGGTCGGCCCCCTGGAGCCGAAGCAGGTCGAGCTGTTGGTGGACGCCCGGGACAACGCCGAACGGCTGCTGCGAACGATCGAGCAGCTGTTGGCCCTGGCCCGGCTAGAGCAAGGGCGGGAGGCACTTCAGGTCGAGCCGGTGCCGCCGGGCGAACTGCTGCGGTCGGCGGCGGACGACGCCGGCCCACGGGCCGAGGCCCGGCATCTGCGGCTGACCGTCGCCGACGCCGCCGATCTGCCGCCGGTGGCCGCCGACCGCCGGCGTCTCGGGGCGGCGCTGAACAACCTGGTCGATAACGCCGTCGCCTTCACCGACCCGGGTGGGCAGGTGGCGCTGTCGGCGGCCGCGGCCGGGGACGGCAAGGTGCGGCTGACCGTCGCGGACACCGGCGTGGGGATTCCGAAGGAGCACCTGCCGCACCTGTTCGAGAAGTTCTTCCGCGTCCCCGGCGGCGACCGGCCCGGCGGGACCGGGCTGGGGCTGGCGATCGTCCGTGAGGTGGTGCAGGCGCACGGCGGCGAGGTGGCGGTGGAGAGCGAGCCGGGGCGGGGGACCGCATTCCACATCACCCTGCGCGTGTGGTCCGACGGGCAGACAAAATGACGAATGACGAAACACCCAATGACGAAACAACCCCGAAACCCGAAGTCCGAATGGCCGCGGGCCGGTTCGTCATTCGTCATTCGGGATTCGGACTTCCTTCGTCATTGGGTATTTCGTCATTCGTCGTTTCTGGGTGAACCGTGAGTACGGCGGACGGGCGACCGAAGCCGGAGCAATTCCTCGCGCTGATCCGCGACCAGCAGCGCGGCCGGCTGAAGGTGTACCTCGGCTTCGCCCCCGGCGTCGGCAAGACCTACGAGATGTTGCAGGAGGGCCACCGCCTGAAACGACAGGGCGTGGACGTGGTGGTCGGGTTCGTGGAAACGCACGGCCGGGCGGAGACGGCGGCCCTCGCCGAAGGACTGGAGCAGGTGCCGCGGCGGCGGGTCGAGTACAAGGGCGTGACCCTGGACGAGATGGCCGTCGACGCCGTCTTGAAGCGGCGGCCGACGGTCGCTCTCGTGGACGAGCTCGCCCACACCAACGCCCCCGACAGTCGGCATCCGAAACGCTTTCAGGACGTCGAGGAACTGATCCGCGCCGGCATCAACGTCATCACGACGATGAACGTGCAACACCTGGAAAGCCTGCACGACATGGTCGAGCGGTTCACCGGCGTGCGGGTCAAGGAGCGGGTGCCGGACTACGTGCTCGCCGAGGCCGATCAGATCATCAACGTGGACGTCTCCAGCGAAGACTTGCAGGAGCGGATGCGGGCCGGCAAGGTCTACCCGCCGGACCGGGCGGAGCGGGCGCTGTCCCACTTCTTCACCGAGGCCAACCTGACCCGGCTGCGGGAGCTGGCCCTGGAGGAGATCGCCCAGATGCTCGACCGCCGCCGACAGCAGAAGGGCGGCAACGTCCCCGGCGTCGGCAGCGAGCGGGTGATGGTGTGCCTCAGCTCGCGCGCCCCGAACGCCGAGCGGCTGCTGCGAAAGGCGGCCCGGCTGGCGGCCAGGTACAACGCCCCGTGGTACGCCGTCTACGTGCAGACGCCGCGGGAGCAGCCGGAGAAGGTGGACGCGGGCACGCAGCGGCGGGTCGCCGACGCGCTGGCACTGGCCCAGCAACTCGGCGGCGTGCCACTGACGGCCAAGCGGGCCGACTTCGCGGGGGCGGTGGCCGACTACGTCCGCGAGTACGGGATCACGCACGTCGTCGTCGGCCGGTCGCAGCGGCCCTGGTACCGCCGGCTGGTCGGCCCGTCGCCGCTCGACCAGCTGCTGCGGGCCGTGCCGGGCGTGGACGTGGTCGTGGTCGATACGGCCTGACGGTGGGCTGCTGGCGGCCGACGGCCGGGCGGCGTATCATGGCCTCCGCCGCGATACGTTCCCTCCCGCGGAGTCGGTCATGCCTCGTTTCCTCACCACTCTCCTCATCACCGGTTACCTCGTCGCCTCGGCCCGCGCCGCCGACCGGCCGCCGAACGTGGTGTTCGTCCTGGCCGACGACCTCGGCTACGGCGACCTCGGCTGCTTTGGCCAGAAGCTCATCAAGACGCCGAGCATCGACCGCCTCGCCGCCGAGGGGGTGAAGTTCACCCAGGCGTACGCCGGGGAGACGGTCTGCGCTCCATCGCGGGCCGCGCTCATGACCGGCCAGCACAACGGCCACACGTTCGTCCGCGGCAACAAGGAGATCCAGCCGGAGGGCCAGGTGCCGATGCCGGCGGACACCGTCACGGTCGCCCATGTCATGAAGCGGGCCGGTTACGTCACCGGCATCGTCGGCAAGTGGGGCCTGGGCAAGCCGGACTCGGCGAGCGTGCCGAACAAGATGGGGTTCGACTACTTCTACGGCTACAACTGCCAGCGGAAGGCCCACGAGTATTACCCGGAATACCTGTGGCGGAACGGCGACAAGGTGATGCTCAACGGCAAGCAGTACTCGCACGACCTGCTGGCCGAGGAGGCGTTGGGGTTCGTGCGGAAGAACAAGGACCGGCCGTTCTTCCTGTACTTGGCGTTCACCATCCCGCACCAGAAGCTGCAGGTGCCGGACCTGGGACCGTACGCAAACGAATCGTGGCCGGACAACCTGAAGAAGCTGGCGGCCATGATCACCCGCATGGACCGCGACGTCGGCCGGCTCATGGCGCTGCTCAAGGATCTGGGCCTCGATAAGAAAACGCTGGTGGTCTTCGCCAGCGACAACGGGGCCGCGTACCGCGACAAGCTGTTCAACCACTCCGGGCCGCTGCGGGGCTACAAGCGGGACATGTACGAGGGCGGCATCCGCACGCCGGCGATCGCCCGCTGGCCGGGGCGGATCAAGCCGGGCACGGTCAGCGAGCAGGTGTGGGCGTTCTGGGACGTGCTGCCGACGCTAGCCGACCTGACGGGTCAGCCGGTGCCGGCGAACCTGGACGGCGTGTCGATCCTGCCAGCGGTGCTCGACGGCAAGCCCGTCGCGCACCCGCCGCTGTACTGGGAGTTCCATGAGCGCGGGTTCGACCAGGCGGCCCGCATCGACGATTGGAAGGCCGTCCGGCACGGCCTCAAGAAGCCGATCGAACTGTACGACCTGAAGGCCGATGCGGGCGAGGCGCGGGATGTCGCCGGACAGCACCCGGACGTGGTAAAG
>DASXAN010000652.1:0-2038 GCA_036406755.1 Gemmataceae bacterium | reverse complement strand
TGTCCCACCTCCGCCGCCTGCCATCCTACCCAATCGCCGGCGCAATTGGGATTTCCGGACGCCGCGGTCGGGCCGGGCCGGATTCGTTCACTTGTTGCGATTCGTTCAGAACCTCCACCCCCTTCCTGAATGAACGAATCCGCCGCCCCGGCCGACCGGCGGCCCGTCAGGAATCGGGCGTCCCGGCCGGGGCGGGAATCAGTCGCCGTCCCGTCTCCCGGCCTTTCGTGGCCTAGACTTTTCCGCACGCGCCGAATCGTGAGCAACCGGACCGAGGGACGGTCATGCGCTGCCGCAACTGTCACACCCTGCTCGCCGACACCGATACCGAGTGCCCGGGCTGTCACTCGACGCAGGTCCCGCGGGTCGTTGCCGTCGCGGCGGCCGCGCGGCGCGACGGGCTGCTCGTCCACGCGGCCCGCCGGTCGGCCGCGGTCCGGTGGGGCTGCGGCGGCCTGCTGCTAGTCATCGGCGGCCTGGCCGTGCTCATCGGGTTGGTCATCTACCTGGAGGCGCAGCGGGCGTCCGAGGGCGGCCCGAAGCCGATGACCGAGGCCGACCTGGGCAAGGTCGAGGACGCGGCCGCGCTCGTCGGCACCTGGGTCGCCTACGACAGTCCCAAGACCGTCGAGACGGGCACGCAGCTGGAGTACCTCAGCGCCCTGAAGAAGGACCGCATCCACAGCCGATTCGTCCTGCTCCGCGTCGGCGGCGGGTGGATGCTGGCGGAGGTCAAGCCGGCGTTCACCAGCCAGCACTACGTCGGCGAGGTGCGGGAGCTCTCGCACTCGCCGCTGGGCGAGAAAATCCTGCAAGACGTCCGCCGCCGCTGCCCGGCCGAGACGAAGACCCTGCTGCCCTACTACCTGAACGCCGACCAGACCTACGACATGGGGGTGCGCGGCCAGTACGTCACCGCCGGCGGGGTGGCCCTGTTCGGCCTGCTGGCCGCCGCCTTCGCCGTGAAGATGTTCACCGCCAAACGGGTCGCCGCCATGTGAGTGAGTTCTGAGTCAGGTAGGTGCCGCGAGCCGAGCGGCACCCGGATTGGTCCGCTTCGGCTCGGCGGACCTACGTTACCCGCCCGCAAATCGAAAATTCCACTGGAGCCGACGCCCGGAAAGAGCGACGATAGCGGATAGCCCGTCCGTTCGTTCGGCCGAGTCGCCGCCATGCTGTCCGCCGCCGTCCTGTTGGCCGTCGCCGCCCCAGCCGCCGAACCGGTCCGCCTGCCGGACGGGTCCGCCCTCGCCGCCGTCGATTTCGAGCGGCACGTCGTCAGCCTGTTCGGCCGGGCCGGGTGCAACACCGGGGCCTGCCACGGCTCCTTCCAGGGCCGCGGCGGAATGCGGCTGAGCCTGTTCGGCTACGAGCCGGACCGCGACTTCCGCGCCCTGACCCGCGACGCCGACGGCCGGCGGGTCAACCCGTTCGACCCCGACCACAGCCTGATGCTGCTCAAGGCCACCGGCCAGGTGCCGCACGGCGGCGGCCGGCGGATCGCCCCCGACTCCTGGCAGTACGCCGTCCTCCGGGCCTGGCTGGCCGGCGGCTGCGAGCACACGCCGGGCAGCGGGGCCGTCACCCGGCTGGAGGTCGAGCCGCGGGAGATGAACCTAACCCCCCCGACCCCCCTTCCCGAAGCGGGAAGGGGGGAGAACAGTCAAGAAGATAGCGGCGAGCGGCGGTCCGGTCCTGTTAGCAGTTCCCCCCCTTCCCGCTTCGGGAAGGGGGCCGGGCGGTTAGGTCCTTCGGAAGCCGACCTGCGGGTGCGGGCCGTGTTCGCCGACGGGTCGGCCGCCGACGTGGCCGCGTTCTGCGAGTTCCGCACCAAGGACGAGTCGGTGGCCGAGGTGTCCGACCACGGCCGGGTGCGGGCCGTCCGGCCGGGCGACACGGCCGTGGTCGTCGCCTACCGGGGCAGTGTGCAGTCGATGCGGGTGTACGTGCCGGCGGCCGATTCTTCGGCGAACCGGCGGCGTGAGCCGCCGGGTGGCCTCCCAAGCCGTCGGGCGGTGGGGCCAGCGCGCGGCGGCTT
>DASXAN010000651.1:0-6825 GCA_036406755.1 Gemmataceae bacterium | reverse complement strand
TTAAGAGCGCCCAGAGCAGGTCCTGCGCCCCCTCCCGCCGGTTGGCCGCCTCCGCCAGCCACTGCTTCGCCCGCGCCACCTCCTGCGGCGTCGGCGGCCGGGACAGCGTCACCAGGTACAACTCCTCGATCATCGCTTCCGGGGCCGCCTTCGCCTTGGTCAGCCGCTCCACCCGCCCGGCCGGGTCGGCGATCTTGCGGTTGAGCGTGTCGCCGTTCAAGAGGTGCAGGGCCTGGGCGATGTTCGGCGTGGCCGTCCGCTCGCACTCGCAGGTGATGACCCGCTGCGGCCGGCCGAACACGTCCAGCAGGTACGACGTCACCCGCGGGTCGGGCAGCTGGATGGCCCGCGTCCCGGCCGGCAGGCCGCGGTACTTCTCCCGCGTCCCGGTGGCGAAGTCCACGGCGTCGGCCAGCTGCTCGGCCGTCAGCCGCTTCGTCCGGTAGCGGGTGAAGAACACGTTCGTCGCGTCGGCGGCGTTGCCCGGCGTGTCGGCCGAGTCGAGCTGGTACGTGCGGGACCGCATGATCGTGCGGAGCAGGTGCTTCAGGTCGAAGTCGTGGGCGGTGAGGTCTTTCGCCAGCGCGTCGAGCAGCTCGGGGGCGCAGGCCGGGTTGGTGTCCCGCAGGTCGTCGAGCGGCTCGACCAGCCCGCGGCCCATGAGATACCCCCAGAAGCGGTTGACGAGGTTCTTCGCAAAGAACGGGTTGTCCTTCGAGGTCATCCAGTCGGCGAGCTTGCGGCGGCGGTCGAACTCGTCCTCCATGACCGGGCCGCCGAGCGGGTGCGGCTTGACCACGGTGCGCTTCCGCGGGTGCGTCTGCTCGCCGGTCGGTTTGGTGTAGATGACCCGCTCCTGGCCGAAGATGCCGAACTCCTGCGAGTTCTTCTGCCCGAGCCGGACGAAGAACGCGGCCATGCCGTAGTAGTCGTCCTGGCTGATGTTCTCGAACGGGTGGTGGTGGCACTTGGCGCACTGGAGGCGGACGCCGAGGAACACCTGGGCGGCCGTCTCGGACCAGTCCTCGGCGTTGCGGCCGACACGGTAGAAGTTGGCCGGCCCGTCGGTGTAGGTTGATCCCTCGGCGAGCAGGATGTCGCGGGCGAACTGGTCGAGCGGCTTGCCGTCCCGCAGGCTGGCCCGCACCCAGTTGTGGAAGCTCCACATGCCCTTCTCTTGCAGGGCGTCGCGGTTGATCCGCAAGAGGTCGCCCCACTTCACCGTCCAGAAGTCCACGAACTCCGGCCGGGCGAGCACGGCGTCGATCGCCTTCGCGCGCTTGTCCGGGGATTGATCGGCCAGGAACGCTTTCACTTCCTCCGGCGTCGGCAGCGTGCCGATGGCGTCGAGGTGAATGCGGCGGAAGAAGGTGGCGTCGTCGCACAGCGGCGACGGCGTCAGGCCCAGGTCCTTCCACTTGGCGGCGAGCAAGTCGTCGATGAAGTTGCCATTTAGCCCCCGGTCAATGACCGGGGGCAGTTCATTCCCCCCGGTCATTGACCGGGGGCTAAATGGCAGTGTCACCTGGGTGGTCGTCGCGGCGCCGGCGAAGCGGACCATGACGTGCCCCTCGCCCGGCCCCTTCGCCGTCACCAGCCCGGCCGGCGTGACGCCGGCGACGGCGTCCGACAGGGCGTCGTACTGGGCCCACGGCGTCACGTCGGTCGTCCGGCCGTCGGACCAGGTCGCGCGGACGATCAGCTGTTGCGATTCGCCGGGGACCATGAGCCGTTTCGGCGGCCAGGCGTCGATCTTCGTCACGTGTGGATCATTCGCGGCCGGCTCCGGGGCACCGTCCTCCAGCCAGCTCCGCAGCGTGGCGAATGCGACCGAATTCGGCTTGAACCGCTCGCCGCCGCCGTGCTCCATCTGAAGTGACGGCTTCAACAGCAGGATGCTCCGCTCCGGTTGGCCGAGCACGACCCGCCGGCCCTCGGCCGACTGCACGATCTGCGCGTGGTCGAACGCCGGATCGAACCCGAGCAGGCTGAGGCGGAACCCGTGCTTGCCCTGGGACGACCCGTGGCACGCCCCCTGGTTGCAGCCGGACTTGGTCAGCACCGCCTCGACGTCGCGGGTGAAGTTGACCGGCTCCTCGGCTTTCACGCGGGTGACGGTGACCGGGACGGTGGCGGTCGCGCCGCCGGCGGTGACGGTGACGGTCGTGTGGCCGTCGCCGGCCGGGCGGACGGTGCCGGCCGCGTCCACGGTGGCGACGGCGGGGTCGGCGGAGGCGTAGGTGGCGGTGCGGGCGTGGTCCCACTGCCGGCCGTCGGCGTGGGTGGCGAGGACGCCGAGCCGCTGTTCGGCCCGCGGGCCGGCGAGGGCGATCTGCGGCGGGAAGACGGTGAGCTGGCGGACGGCCGCGGCGGGTGCGGTCGGCTCGGCGGCGACAAGGCGGGCGGCGAGAAGCGCGATCGCGCAAACGCTAACGCCGAACGGCGGACGGCGGGTCATGAGATCACCTCGCAGACGGACCGACGGGAGGCGGGTGGGCGGCGGGAGCGGGCGCGGCGGGACGCCGGACCGGCCGGCGCTAAGGGAATTGTGGCCGAAAGCCGCAGCGGCGTCAACCGGCGGCCGCCGTCACCGCGACCCGGGCGGCGGAATAACATCTTTTTTTGGCGGGACATTTTGGGACATTTTGGGACACCCGTGGTGTCTCCGTTGACGCGTCGGTGCCGTTGCCGGCACTTCGTACGGACCTGTCGCAGTCCGGGGATCGGCGGTGCCCAGGGAAGCGGCCGGCCTGCTGGCCGTGTTGAAGGCGCATTTCCGCCCCGCACTCCGGGCGCCGCACGGCGTCCTCCGGCGTCGGTGCGGTGGGACGGTTGTCGCCTTCGCCATCGCCCATGTTCGGCTGGTTCCCGGTCGGGCCGCGTGACCCGATCCCCGGCGGTCCGCCCGTGGCCGGCGGCCACCGCCGAATCGAACGGAGACACGACCCCTCACCGGAGGGCGCCGTGCGCATTCAATTATAGTGTATAAAATTACAGATGCAAACCCGGTGGGCGGCTGGCCGCTCTGGCCCTGATTCGACCGGCGGCCGCGACACCGGCCGGTAAGGCACCAGTGCTCGTGAGCACGTTGGTCACACTCCCATCACAGCCATCTCGGCAAAAATGCGAAGAAGGTAGGCCACGGGCAGCATGAACGCGATAGCGCCCCAAGCCATCACTCGCCGGCCCCAGTCGCGCGTCAGCCGGACTACGGTCACTGCCGCGACGGCCGACAGCCCGACGTGAACCCAACTGATCCATCTCAAGGCGTGGTAGCCCCACGACTGCGGGTCGAAGGCGTAGGGAGCCGGCGCTTGGTACAAATGGCCTATCACGATCGTGGCAATCGGGCATGCGAGCAAGCACATGCACCACAGACCGACCGCAAGCCACCGCCGTTGCTGCACCGGGTCGGCCATCATAATGCACCCTCGGCCGTCAGGGGTACGAAAAACTCCGAACTAGGACACTACCCCGCAAACTCCTCGATCAACCGACACGTCTCGCCCACCGGGTCCGTGCCGACAAACCGGGCCGCCACCTCGCGGCACGCCTTCGCCGTCCGCTCGCAGGCCAGCAAGTCCGTCAGCACCCGCGCCAGGTCCGGCCCGTGGAACCGCTTCGGCGGCAGCGTCCGGCTCACGCCGAGCCGCTGCAACCGGTCGGCGTTGTCCGGCTGGTCGTGGGCCAGCGGCATGATCACCTGCGGCACCCCGGCCGCCAGCCCCTGGGCGCAGGTGCCGACGCCGCCGTGGTGCACCAGCGCCGCCGCGTGCGGCAGCAGCAGGCCGAACGGGACGTAGGCGAAGTGCTCGACGCCGGCCGGCAGCCGGTCCGGCACCTGCTCGCGGAACGGCGTCAGCAACAGCCCCCGCCGGCCGAGTCGGCCCAGCGCGTCGGCCGCGGCGGCGAAGTAGGCCGACCCCTGCCGCATCCCGGAGCCGAACGTCACCGCCACCGGCCGGTCGCCGGCGTCGAGGAACCGCCGCACATCGGCGGGCAAGCCGGCGGCGGTGCGTTCGTCGAAGAGCGGGAAGCCAGTCAGCCGGACCTGCGGCGGCCAGTCGGGTGCCGAGCCGAACCAGTCGGGGAACAGGCCGATGACGCGATCCGGGGAGTCCCACCAGCCGTTCATGTACCGCCGCACCGGCCGCAGCCCGAGGTCGCGCCGCAGCGGCTCGATCGCCGGGGCCATGATCGGGTCAACGAACGCCCGGTCGGCCAGCCACCAGAATCCACGGACGACCCCGGGCGGCAGCCAGCGGGGCAGCCGGACCGGCCCGAGCACCGGCGGGCAGACGCTGCTCCGGAAGAGGGACGGCTGGAGGTGGACGGTGACGAGCGGCGTGCCGAGTTTCTCGCGGGCCACCCGCGCCCCGAAGGCCAGCGACCCGCCCACGACCACATCCGGCGTCAGTTGGCGGATCAGTTCGAACATCCGCCGCTGGGCGTCGGCCATGCCGGGATAACTCATGACCGCCCGGGGAGCGCGGGTCGGGTGCCACAGGTCGGGGTGCTGCATCGCCTGGAGATACTCCTCGGCGGTGCCGACCTCCTCGTACGCCAGTCCCTCCCGCTCGACCAGTGGGCGGAAGTGGCCGTTGGTGGCGACGGTGACGCGGTGGCCGCGGCGGGCCAGGGCGGCGGCGACCCCGACGAGCGGGTGGACGTCGCCGGAGGAGCCGAACGGGATGAGCAGGGCGTGCATGGGTGGTACCCGGGCGAGCGGCGGGGTTCATCCCCGCCGGGATTCTAAGACGGCGGGGATGAACCCCGCCGCTCGCCCGGCAGTTCCGCCCACGGCCGGCCGTCCAGGAGCGGCAAGCTGACCTTCCGCCGGCCCTCGAGCATCTGCTTGAAGAAGAACGCCGCCCCGGCCCGGCGGCACTGGTCGCGGACCGACCGCACCCAGTCCAGGTCCAGCGGCCGGGCGCCGTGCCCCGACTCGCCGCCGACCACCACCCAGGCGATGCCGGTCAGGTCGAACGGCCCGAGGTCTTCCAACAGCGGCTCGACCGACAGCCACCGTCGGGCCGCCGGGGCCGAGCGCAGGTGCTCGACGCGGGGCAGGCCGTACCGCCGGTCCTCCACGCTGACGCCCCACCAGACGTGCGGCAGGTCGGCGAACGGGCGGAGCCTGGTGGCGAGCAGGTCGCGCATCCGCTCGGACCGCTTGGTCAGGACGTGGTAGGTGTGCCAGTCGGCCGCGGCCATCGTCCGGCAGACGTCAACGACGTAATCGTCGGACACGTCGTCGTGGAACAGGTCGGACATCGAATTCACAAAGACGCGGCGGGGCTTCTTCCACCGCTTCGGTTCGTCGAGCTTGTCGGGGACGAGGCGGACGTCGAAGCCCCGCTCGTAGGGATGACCGGGGACGCCGCGGAAGCGTTCGGCGAAGGTCTCGGCGTAGCAGTTATGGGTCGCCAAACCGTTGGCGAAGAATGTATGTGTCGTGGTTTCGATATCAATCAAGTCGCGTTCGCCGATTACCTCGAGTCGAATCACCGTCGCCGGTTCGACATCAATCTTAGCGCCGAGCAACGCCCGGGCCTTCCGCCGAATCGCCGGTCGGGTCAGGGTGAAGAAGCTCAACCGGTCGCGCCGCGGGCCGTAGAGCCGGGCGTTTAGCAACTCGTTTGGTCGTTTGGGTTCAATCCGGAAGTCGAACCCGAGGCGCGCCCCATACGCGGTCACGCGCTCAAGATAAGAAACCGTCTTATTGGAGATGCGCAGGTTGGCCCGATTGAATGAGCCTTCTGCGTCAAAAATGCCGGCCAGATAACCGCGGGCATAGTCGTCCGTTTCGCAATAGTTGAGGACCTTGTCGAGCCGCGTGAGGTCGGGGATCGCGCGCAGTTCGAGCCGTTGCATCGGCTTGAGATACCCGTGTCCGTGATTCGCCCGGAACGGCCGGACGTGTGCCGTCAGGCCGAACCGCCGCAAGTGCCGCTGGGCGGCCAGGAGCGCCTCCTCGTCGGTCAATGCGACGCGCCAATAGCACTGGGGATACCCGAGCTTGTCCGACCGCTGGCCGGGGGTGAAGCGCCACGTCCCGTCGCCGTCGGTAAGGCCCATCAGATAGCCCGCGGCGTATTCGTCGCTGCTCTCCGAACCGGGGCGACAGCCGACGTACCGCAATTGATTTCCCAGTCGGAAATGACCTGCCTTGATCCATCGCCGGGACCGACAGGGCAAGAATCGGTGATCCGCAGAACAGATGACCTCGGCCCGATCGGTGGTGACCCGCATGGCCGGCTGCCGGGAGGACCACAGGGCCGTCACTGTGGTCGGGCGAACCATTCTCATGCCGCGCCGGGACGGGTTCTGCACAAATTCATCAAAGCCGACCAGTACGTCTCCGACCCGGATGTCAACCAGGGGCTTCCAGAGAAACGCCTCGGTCAAAACGAGTGTCTGCGGATCCAAGCAGTGGGCACATCCGGGGGAAATCTTCGTGCACCCCCGCACCGGGTTCCACGACATGCCGGCGACGCCGTCGTCGGCGCGGGTCCATTCGATCTTCGTGGTGGCCATGAAGGTCCTCGTGATACCTTGAGTATATGTGGCCGGTGGCCGTACAATCGGGGCCGGGTTCATGGCGCGGCGTTGACCGCGGGCGACGGAGCGTCCCATGCAGGAGGAGCAGCTGACCGCCGAGCAGCGGGCCGCCTGCGCCGCGCTCGGGCTGGTCGGAGCGGACCTGGTTTCCTTTCTCCGGGGTGAGGCCGCCGTCATTTACCTCGACCCCGAAAGGCGGTCGGGGGTGGCCGTCGTGCAACGCGTCGGGGCGCGGCTCCGGTGTGGCGTGGTGGCGCTCCGTGA
>DASXAN010000650.1:0-2505 GCA_036406755.1 Gemmataceae bacterium | reverse complement strand
TAGTCACGGACGCCGGGCGGCGAGTGGAAGTCCGCCCGGCCGGCGGTTATAACAGGGCCGTCAGTCACCAAAGGCGTTGGCGGGCGGGGGGGTTGTCCCATGGGAGCCGACCTGAGCGATTGCCCGTCGGCCCGCGTCCTCGGCCGACTGCTGGCCGACGAACTGGCCGGCCCGGACCGCGAGTCCGTCGAGGCGCACGTCGAAGCCTGTGCCGGTTGCCAGGGCCAACTCGAAAAGCTCGTCGCCACGCAGATGCAACCGGCGGCGGTCGCGGTCGGCCCGCGGGAGCCGGACATGGAGCCGGGGAGAGCATTCCTGTCCCGGTTGCAGGGGCTGTCGCCGCCGGCCGCCGGCACCTGGCGGCCCACGCCCGCCGCCGTGGGCGACCCCGCCCGGCCGGAGCGCGGCCGGCTGGGCCAGTACGAAATCCTCGGCAAGCTCGGCCGCGGCGGCATGGGGGCCGTCTACAAGGCCCGGCACACCGAACTCGGCAAGGTCGTCGCCCTGAAGGTGCTGCCGGCCGAGCAGATGGACGAGGTCAGCATCGCCCGGTTCAAGAACGAGGTCCGGGCGATCGGCAAGCTCGACCACCCGAACATCGTCGTCGCCCACGACGCCGGCGAGGCCGACGGCGTCCACTTCCTGGTCATGGAGCTGGTGGACGGCATGGACCTGGCCCGGGTCGTGGACCGCCGCGGCCGGCTGCCGGTCGCCGAGGCCTGCGAGGCGGTCCGCCAGGCCGCGGTCGGCCTGCAGCACGCCTACGAGCGGGGCCTGGTCCACCGCGACGTCAAGCCGCCGAACCTGATGCTCGCCCGGGACGGCCGGGTGCGGCTGCTCGACCTCGGGCTGGCCCGGTCGTTCGGGGAGGCGGCCGCGGCGACGCTGACCGCCCAGGGCGTCCTGCTGGGCACGGCCGACTACCTCGCCCCGGAGCAGTGGGACCAGCCGCACGCCGCCGACACCCGCTCGGACATCTACAGCCTCGGCTGCACGCTGTACCACCTGCTCACCGGCCACCCGCCGTTCGGCGGCGGGCCGTTCAAGTCGCTGCCGAGCAAGATGCGGGCCCACCGGGAAGTCCCGCCGCCGCCGCTGGGGCCGTACTGCCCGGAGGCGCCGCCCGGCCTGGTCGCCGTCCTGAACCGGATGCTGGCCAAGGACCCGGCCGAGCGGTTCGCCACGCCGGCGGAGGTGGCCGCGGCCCTGCGGCCGTTCACCCCGGGCGCCGACCTCGTCCGGCTGCTCGACGCTTCGGACGCCACGGCCCGGCCGAGGGCCGTCCCGGTCGATGCCGCGACCCCGGCGCCGGGGGCGTGGGAGACCGGCCCGGACCGCCGCACCGGCCGCCGGCCGGACCCGCCCCGCCCTCGGGCGGTCCCGGCCGTCCTGGCGGGGCTGGGCCTGCTGCTGGCCGTGGGCCTGGTCGCCCGGCCGTGGTTCCCGGGCGCGCCCGGCGAGCCGGACGGGCCGCTGGTCGTCAAGGACCTGCACGTCGAACACTACCGCGGCAAGGGCGAGGACGCGACGCGGATCGGCGACCTGTGGACCAGCCCCGCACCCGTCCGCCTGAACGACTACGTCCAGGTCCTGGGGAAGCTGAGCCGGCCCGCCCACTACTACCTGATCGCCTTCAACCCCCAGGGCAGCCAGGACGGCACCGTCCAGCTGTGCCAGCCCGAGGGCGAGAAGGGCAAGGGAGAGCTCGTCCGCCCGGGCCGGCAGACCGGGGTCGAGTACCCCCGGGGGACGGAGGGCTTCCAGGTGGACGCCGTCGGCCTGCAGGCGTTCGTGCTCGCCGCCTCAGTCAGGCCGCTGCCGCCGTTCAAGGAGTGGCGGGACAAGGCCGAGACGATCCCGTGGGAGGGGGTCAAGGACGGCGGGAAGTGGCGGTGGCACTTCGACGGCCGCGACTTCCTTCGGTACCCCCGCGAGCGGGGGCGGGTGGTGCCGCTGGCGGGCAACCCGAACCCGCTGCGGATACTCCGCGACTTCTTCACCAGGCAACCGATCTTCGACGTGGTCCAGATCGTCGCGTTCCCGGTGGTCGACGACGAGAAGTGACCCCGCCACCGGAGGGCCGCCGATGACTCGCCTTGAGAAGAAGAGGGACAGAGGACAGAGGACAGAGGTCAGAGGCCAGAGGTCAGAGGCCAGCCGACTCTGGCTGTTTTCTGTCCTCTGTCTTCTGTCCTCTGTCGCTCTGCTTCAGGCCGCCCCGCCGCGGGAGCTGTCCACGGCCGCCCGGATGTGGGTGGCCAACACGTACGAGGAGGCCGTGGCGTTCGGCCGGCAAGGCAAGTGGGGGCACGACGAGGCCCAGGAGCCGGTCCGCGAAATCCTGGCCCTCTGTACCGGCGCGCTGGGGGAGGACCACTACCTGACCGCCCACTACCGGCGGGAGATCGAGGACCTGAAGAAGCTCGCCGCCGCGCCGGCGGCGGACCGGGCCGAGTACGTCAAGACGTACGCCCTGTACGAGGCGATGGTCGGTCACCGGGAAAA
>DASXAN010000649.1:0-9375 GCA_036406755.1 Gemmataceae bacterium | reverse complement strand
GTGACGATGGCGTTCTGGCCGTTAAAGTCCATGACCGCGCCGAACTGCCCGCCCGTCAGCGGCGTGCCCAGGAACGTCCGGCTGCCGGCGTTGAAGTACAGCGGCATGCCGCCGACGTTGTTCACCCGGTTGGCGGACGCGAACCCGGCCGTCGTGTTGGCGATGGTCAGCACGCCGCTGGACTGGAAGTCGGAGACGTTCACGACCGCCCCGGTCCCGGTCGCGGCCCCGACCGTGATCGACCCGGTGCCCAGGTTGTTGAAGTGGGTCAGGGCGACCGGGCCGGTGGCGGCGGGGACGGTCAGCCGGCCGCCGTTGTTGACGGCCACCAGCGTGTCGGTGCCGTTGAGGGTCAGGGAGGAGTTGGCGGACGTGGTGACGTTGGTCAGCACGGTGCTGCCGCCGGCGACGGTGGCGAAGGTGCCCGGCCCGGCCAGCGTCCCGCCGGTGCCGCTGACGGACGGGGCCCCGTTCAGCGGGGCGGAGAACGTCAGCGTGTTGCCGGCCGTGACCGACAGGGTGCCGCCGTTGAGGGTGAACGGCCGCTCGGTCGTCGCCGAGACGGCGTAGACGAGCGTGGCGCCGGCGTTCACCGTGACCGGGGTGCCGTTGGCCCCGAGGCCGTTGTCGTTGATCGAGGGGTCGATGAGCGTCCCCTGGTTGACGATCGTGCCGCCGCGGTAGGTGTTCGACTTGCCCAGGATGAGGGTGCCGAACCCGTTCTTGATCAGCGTGCCGACGCCGGTCGTGACGCCGTCGGTGTTGTCGGCGACGATACCGAGGTAGGTGAGCGTGCTGCCGGCGGTCACGTCGAAGGTGCCGTTGCCGAACCCGCTGACCGGCCCCAGGGCGATGCCGCGGTTGGGGTCGATGGTGAACGTGGCGGTCGCCTGGAGGGCCCCGCCGTTGAGGGTGATCCACCGCCCGCGGTAGGGGTTGGTGGGCGACACCGCCCCGGGGGACAGGCCCAGGTTGGCGTCCTGGGAGACGCTCAGCTCGCCGCCGAGGACCTGGATCGACTGGACGAACGGGCTGGTGATGTACGGGTCGGTCTGGGTGGTGGTGGGGATGTTGACGCCGCCGGCGATGAGCGGGAGGACGCCGATCGTCTGGGTGGGGCCGCTGTTCGCCGTCGCCGCGCTCGTGTCCGGGCCGAACGTGTTGATCCCGGTCAGCTGGAGGGTGCCGGTGCCGGCCTTGATCAGGCCGCGGTGGAGGTTGTTGGTGTAGGTGGTCCGGGCGCTGCCGTCGGGCGAGTCGAACTGGCCGGTCTCGCTGGCGCTGGTGACGTTGCCGGAGATCAGCAGGTCCACCGGGTTGCCGCCGACGAAGTTGCCGCGGTCCACGGTGACGGTGCGGAACCGGTCGACGTCGGCGGTGGAAGCGAACGCGAACTGCTGGACCGGCGGCAGGTTCGGCGGGGGCGGGAGCGGGGGCAGCGGGACGTTGCCCAGGTCGAGGTTGGTGGCGATCTGGGCGGTGGTGGCCCCGGCCAGGGTGCGGACGTCGCCCTTGAGGATGACGGTGGCCGCGGTGCCGCCGGGGCTGACGGGGCCGATGCTGCTGAACCCGGTGCCGCCGCTGCCGGACTGGAGCGTCAGGACGACCGACCCGTTGGTCTGGCCGGTGTCGCCGACGGTGACGGCCCCCCCGTTGGCGACCGGCCGGCCCATGCCGACGGTGACGGTGGCCCCGTTGGCGATCTGGAGGTGGGTCCGGCCGCTGGCCCCGCCGACCGTCAGGGCCGGCACCGCCTGGGTGGGCACCGGGCCGACGGTCACGTCGGTGACGCCCGGGGCGGCGTCGCCCGGGTCGATGATGACCTTGTACAGCTGGTCGGCCGGGTTGTACCCGAAGGTGAAGTTCTGGTTGGAGAACTGGCCGCCGCCGGTCAGCTGGCTCGGGGTGCCCCAGGGGATGGAGATCGCGGCGGTGGCGCCGATGGTCGGCCGCAGCCGCAGGTCCGGGGTGAAGACGAACACGCCCGAGGTGCCGTCGCGGAAGTCCACCACGGTGGTCACCTGGCCCCAGTCGTTGATGCTGTTGCGGCCCTTGCCGACGCTGGAGTAGAAGCCCGGGGCGGCGGCGGTGCCGAAGTCGAGGATGGTCCGCGTCACGCCGGGGGCGACGAGCAGCTGGTCGCCGGTGCGGGCGAGCATGACGGTTTCGGTTTCGTGGGTGTTGTCCGGCCGGCCGGTCTGGGCGGGCAGCCGCTGGTCGTTGGCCAGGAACAGGGCCTGGTCGTTGCGGCCGACGACGACGCCGGGGCCGGCCAGGCTGGCGACGAACGCCACCTCCGGCGACAGGGCCGTCGAGTTGTCGATATTCCCGGGCAGGAAGGAGCCGAGGGTGTTGTGGTTGTTGATGGCCAGCGGGGTGGGCCGCAGGCTGCCGTAGGTGATGCCGGGGCCGGCCCCGGGGGCGGGGTTGCCGGACAGGGCGATCGGGGTGATGCCGTAGGCGCTGCCGTTGGACGTGGCCAGGAAGATGCCGCCGCCGTCGCCGGTGGCCAGGCTGGCCCCGAACACCAGCCGGCCCAGCGCGTTCTGGCCGATCTCGCTGGCGAAGGAGGTGTAGTGGACCGGCTGGCCGATGGCCGGGCCGCTGTGGTAGAGGCCGTCCGGGTACAGGACGGAGTACGGGGTGTTGGGGAAGCCGCCGATGAGGATCGGGCTGATCACGTCCCGGGTGACGGCCACGGCGACGGCCGGTTGGTTGGCCGCCGGCTGGGCGAAGATGCCGCTGTCGCCGGCCCCCGGGCCGGTCGTCAGGGTGGCCCGGAACGCCACCAGGCCGCTGCCGGCGCTACTGACGGAGACGATGTCCTCCTGGATGGTGCGGTAGTTGCCGTTGGTGCCGCCGGCCGGCTGGTTTTGCAGGGCCACCGCGGTCAGGCCGACCCCCGGGTCGAACCGGAAGATGCCGGCGGGGGCCTGCGAGTTCGTCGTCGTGGCGAAGAACGCCACGACGTCGTTGTCATTGATGGCCGGCTCGCGGGTGGTGCCGAACCCGTCGAAGCTGAGCGGGATCGCGTTGCCCGCGAAATTGATGTTGTAGATGATCCCGGTCGTCGCCACCGTGGAGACGGTGAAGGCGCCGGTCGCCTGGTCCTTGCCCCCGAAGAAGATGCCGTTCTGCAGCCCGGCCGGGGTGAAACCCGTCGGGGCGGTGGGGTTGTTCAGCTCGCCCCAGAACGCCACGTTGCCCTTGTTGTTCTGCGCGGGGTTCGTCTCGAGCGTGGTCCAAGGGTTGAAGTGGTTGGCATCGGCGGTCGGAAACGGGGTGCCGAAGGAGAACACGCCGGGGGGCGGGTTGGGGGGCGCGGGCGTCTGGACCAGGGCCACCGTGCTCACGGTGCCGGTCCCGATCGGCGGGGGCGGGTACGTGCCGGCGAAAATGCCGCCCAGGCGGATGTTGGCCCCGGAGTTGATGTTTGTCGTGACCGCGGTCGCCTGGAACGCGACCGCGCCTTTCGGGTTGGTGCTGGCGTTGAAGTCGTTGATCGAGACCTGGTCGCTGACCGCGGTGTAGAAGACGTTGTGGGTGAACAGCTGCCCGGGGACGATTGGGTCGTCGTTGGTGCCGGGGTCCACCGTCCCGTCGGACCGGATCATCGTCTGCGGGTTGTTCGGCACCGGGGCGGCGAACAGGGCCACCTCGGTCAGCGTGCCGGTCAGGTTCGACCCGGGCACCAGGGGGGTCAGCGTCGGCTGGACGCCCGGCGCCGCCGGCAGCGACGTCATGAACACGCCGGCGATCTTGTCGCCGAGCGGGCCGGTCCCGGGCATCAGCCCCTGGAACGCCACCTGGCCGACGTTGTTGATGGCCGGGCGGCCGAACCCGAGGAAGTTGTTGCCGTTGGTGTCCGGGGCGGCCTCGCCGCGGACGGCGATGATGGTGGCCCACTGGGCGGCGGCCCGGGGGGCGGCGACCGCCAGGGCCGACACGGCGACACACCCGATCAGGGCTCGACGCGACGCGAACATGATGGCTTCTCCTCAGCCCCGAATGAGGGTCGGGGGGATGATCGCAGACCACCGGGAGACGGAGGGGGGCCGCCCGCGGGGAACGTCCGCCGGTCATCAGGCTGGCGGGACTCGGACTAAGATGAACCGACGACCGTATGCAGTTTAGCAGACCCTCGCAGACCGTGTAAACCGCAAGTGGTTCCCGGGAACGGGGTATAGGAACCATACTACCAACCGGCGGAAATGCGCCAAGACAAGCTGCCCCGCCGCCGGCCGGGTCGCAACGGACCGGGCACTTGCCGCGGGGCGGGAATCGTCCGGCCACCCTGCCGCCGTCGGCCGGTGAGGGCTGCTACGGCACTCGGACCGCCGCCGGCATCACGAAGCAGTACGCCGTGTACCGCAGCTCGCTCCAGGCCAACTCCGGCAGCGGCTGGCCGGGGAACAGCGGCCGGCGGACCGGCGTGAACCTCACCCGCACCCGCACCGCCGACCGGCCCTCGGTCAGCGGCCGCGGCAGCAGGAACTCGTCGTCGCGGAACCGACGGTTGGACGTCTGCACGACGTGCTGCGTCGCCCCCAGTTCGCCCTTCGGGTTGGAGTAAACGCAGGTGTTCGACCCGGCCAGGTACCACACGCCGGCCGGCTTCCACTCCGCCGGCTTGCCCGGGCCGGCGTCGGCCACGAACACCTCCGCCCGCTGGTTCGGGAAGGCGTAGTCGAGCTTGCGGCGGAGCAGCACGCCGTAGTTGTTCGGCTCCAGCCGCAGCGTGAATTCCGACGTGCCGGTGGTGGACCGGCCCCGATCCTTGTGCGCGGGGTAGACCTCCCGGCCGCGGACGTGATCGACGCCCCACTCGTAGCGCGACTCGATCTCGTAGGGGGCCGAGGCGTCCGGCGACTGGTAGTCGTGTGCCTTCTCGCTCCCCAGATCGCCGACCCGCAGTTCGTCGGTCTGCCGCAGGGCCGGGCTGGGCGCTCCGTACCAGTACGTCACCGTTTCGTAGTGCTCGGTGGATTCGTTGGTCCCGCCGTGCTCCAGGCAAATGCGGGCGTTCTTGCCGAACGGCATCAGGTCGGCCAGCAGGAAGCGGTAGGCCGACTCGATCTTGTCCTCGTCGTTCCTGGCCGTCTCGGGCTTCGTCGCCCCGACCGGGTGGCCGGCGAACGGCAGCGTCATCGTCCGCCCGCCCCAGTAGTCGCCGCCGCCGCCCCACTCCTCGGTGCCGGTGCCCTGGGCCTGCGGGCTTTGGCTGTCGTCGAAGAAGAACCGCGGGTCGCCCTCCAGCGTCGACAGGTTGGCCCGGTGCGAGAAGATGAACGACGTGCCGACCAGGTGCCCCGACCACTCCGCGCTGTCCTCGACCGTGTGGGTGTCGAGCAGGACCAGGTCCTTGCCGAGTTCCGGCCGCGGGTGGTCGGCGTAGGTGGCGTGGAAGTAGCCGACGTGGTTGGGCGGGTCGCGGTACGGCTCGTGGCGGACGCTCCAGCTCACGTCGGGGATTGCGGTCTCGGGGCCAAGTAACTCGATGCGGGCCGAGCGGAAAAACGGCATCGGGAAATAGCACGCCAGATGAACGTGCCGGCCGTCGTCACGGACGTGGACGGGGAACGCCTTGACGAGGTACTCTTTGCCGTCGCGGTTGTACAAGGTGCCGGTGCCGTAGAAGAGCGCGACCGGGGCGTCGATCGACGGCTGCCGGCGATCGTCCCAGGTGACCCGCAGCCGGGCGCGGGAGAACGCCACCGCCGACGCCTTGGGCACCGTCAACTCCAGGGCGCGGAGCATGGCCGGGGCCGCGGTCAGGTTCACCAGCGTGACCGCCCGGCCGGCCGGCAGGTTGACAGTGCCCGATTCCCGGGCGGCGTCGGCCGGGGCGAGGTCGGAGCCGGCCCGGTCGATCAGCCGCAGCACGTCCTCATCCGGCGGCGTCTTGCCGTCCCAGGCCCGCAGCGGCCGGGAGAGCTTCGCCCCGCCGACGTACTGGTGGTAGATGTAGTAGCCGGTGCCGTAATGGGTCCGCGAATAGGCCATGCGGAACGACCGCTCGAACGGCACCGGCACCCAGGACAGGTCGGCCCCCCTGGTCTGCGACCACGTCCAGGCGAGCGGCCGGGGGAACAGCCGTTCGGGCAGGAAGACCGAATCCGGGACCGGGCGGGTCGGGTCCGCGGTGCTGCTCTCTTGAATGATGTGATCGGCGCCATCGACTTCATAATGCCACGGGCTGCCGTGCCAGTGGTTGTAGCGGGCGAAGTACAGGACGCCGGGGCCGTGCACGTCGAGGGTGACGTTGAAGTCGTCGGCCTGTTGGCCGAGGAAGTGGCTGGCGTCGGCGCCCTCGTTGCCGCCGGCGCGGTCGTAGGTGCTGCGCAGGTAGGCCCGGGCGCCGATGCGGAGGTAGGGCCAGCGGTCCCACTGGCGGTAGGCGTCGAGGCCGACGGGGATGGCGGGCGGCTCGTCGGCGGCGAGCGGCGGCTCGGTGGCCTCGTGCTCGATAAACACGTCCTGCATCATGTGGCCGATCCGCGACTCGCCGAAGAGACGGATCATTTCGCCGCGGAGGCGGTTGTAAGCGGCCCGGGATTTGATCGGCCCCTGGAGGCACGTCCCCGCGACGGGAAAATTCAATGTCGTGACCTGTTGGAATGCGGGGTCCGTCGTTAAGACCGGCTCGATCAGTTTCCGGTCCTCCTCATATCGCCGCTCGAACTCACTGACGGCTCCGGCGTAGTGACCGTACTTCTCGCCGACCACGATGCCGGCGATTGGCCCGATCACCAACGCGCAGATAATGATCGCGGCTCGCATCTCCGAAGTCCCGTACGTCCTCCTCATTCCCAAGCGGAGCCGCGTGGGAATGAGGTAGCGAGATAGGCCCTACTCCGGCGGAAGATCCCGCCGGCGGAGGGGTGGCTGGCCCGGGCCGCGGACCCGCAAGATGCGAATTTCGGTGTCCGTCAACTCAAAGACGATTCGGTAGCGGCGGCCGCGGGCTGTCTTGAACAGGGCTTGATGGATCCTGCGATTCCAGCGCGGCAATGCTTCCGCCGCGCCGGCGTACTGTTCCGGGGCTTGGGATATCCTTGCCACCGCCCCCGTCAGGGCGGTGTACCAACTCGCCGCCCCCTGCGGTGATCGCCTGGCAAGCCAGACGAAGATGCGGTCGATGTCCGCCCCGGCTCGGGCCAGGATTCGCAGGGACCGGCTCACGACCTGGGCGGCAGGTTATGCCGCGCCCGGAAATCCTGGTCAAATTCCTCGAACGGGACGCCGGTGTCGCCGTTCTCCAGGTCGTCGATGGCTTCTTGAATCGCGGCGACGTCGTCCGGGTCCGGGTGGAGGCTCCGCCATTCGTCAAGCACGTCCTCCGGCGACAACGATGCTTCGCCGGCGTTCATCTTCTCGCCGAGGAACCGGTGGAATTCGCGCAACTCGTGGATCGGTTGTGCGCTCATGGGCCGTCTCCTCGGCAATACCTTATCACAGGCCGCCGGCCGTCGCCATGCCGGCCGGGCATCATCGCCGCCCGGCCCGCTCCGGCCAGGCATCATACAGGTTCAGCCCAAACGGCACCCGCCAGATGAAATCGTTCGTGGCGCACAACACCAGCGTGGCGAACCGGGTTGCGCCGCCCCGGCGGGCCCACGAAACGTCCGCCGGGGCCGTTCCGCTGGACAGCCGCCCACCCCGCCGGTATGACCCGGGTTCGCCCCGGGGTCCAGGGTCCGGCCATGCGGCCGTGGTTGGTACTGACGCTCGCCGCCCTCGCCGCCGGGCCGCCGCGCGCCCCGGCCGCTGACGCGACTCCGCTGGCTCCGCCGGCCGACCTGCCCCGGTACGATCTGGCCATCACCCTGGACACGATCGGCCACACCGTCCTCGTCCGCGAGCGGGTCACCTGGACCAACCGCCACCAGCGGCCGGCCCAGGAACTGGTGTTCAACGTCTACCCGCACTTCCAGCCGGCCAAGGGCGACATCCCGCTGTTGGCCAAGACGGTCGAGCTGCTCCGCCAGGACCCCGCCGCCGCCGTGGACGCCGCCGGCCGCGCCGGCGACGTCAGCCGCGTGGCTTACCTGACCCACCGGGCCGCGGGCGGCACGCAGCCGGCGGCGGCCAGTGACGAGCCCACGGCCGGTCCCCTCGCCACCTACTACCAGCAGAAGCCCGACACCGCCCTGGTCGTCGCCCTGCCGCAGCCGGTCGGGCCGGGCGAGGCGGTCACCGTCGAGCTCGAGTACGCCATGACCCTGCCGAACAAGCAGGGCCGCTGGGGCCACTGGGACGGCGTCACGTTCCTCAACGAGTGGCTGCCCACCCTGGCCTACTACGACGAAACCGGCTGGCGGCCGACGCCGTTCATCCCCTGGCACCAGCCGTTCTTCAACGAGGCCGGCGTCTACACCGCCCGCATCACCGTCCCGGCCGACCAGAAGGTGGCCTGCTCCGGCCCGGTCGCGGCAGTCACGCCCCGCGGCGACGGCTGGGTCTACGTGGACACCGCCCCCTGCCCGCTGCGGGACTTCGCCCTCCTGACCAGCGCCCGCTACCAGGAGCACACGCTGGAGTCCGACGGCGTCACCATCAAGTGCTTCGCCCTGCCGGAGCACGACTGGTACGCCCGGGAGGCGCTGCGGATCGCGGCCGAGGCCATCCCCGTCTACGCCCGCTGGTTCGGCCCGTACCCGTACAAGCATTTCACCGTCGCCGAGAGCTTCTTCCCGTGGAACGGCAACGAGTGCGGCGCGCTGGTCATGCTCGACTACCGCGTCTTCGACATGCCGCACCTGGCCCGGGGGTACGTCGAATACCTGCTCTCGCACGAGCTGTTGCACCAGTGGTGGTACAACGCCGTCGGCACCGACGGGTACCACGAGACGTGGATGGACGAGGGGGTGGCGACCTACTTCTCGCACCGGATGCTGAACGAGAAGCTCGGCAAGAACAACGCCATGCTCGACTGGCCGGCCGGGCTCGGCTGGCTGCCGAACATCCACCGGGAGAACTACCGGTTCTACGCCCGGGCCGGGAGCATCCGCCGGGGCGAGCACATCCCGGCGGTGGCGGAGTCGATGGAGGGGTTCGGGCACGTCGTCAACCTGTTCAGCGGGGCGTACGACCGCGGCAGCAAGGTGGTCGGCATGATCGAGGACCGGCTCGGGCCGACGGCGACGCTCGACTTCTTCCGGCTGGTGTACCGCAAGTACTACTTCCGCGTGCTGACGGTGGCCGACTTCCGGCGGGAGCTGGAAGAGTACACGGGCCGGTCGTGGGAGGAGTTCTTCAAGAACTGGGTGTACGGGACGGGGCTGACGGACTGGAAGGTGGAAACCGTGTCCGTGGTCCGTGGTCCGTCGTCCGTGGCAAAGACCGCTTCCGCCACGGACCACGGACCACGGACCA
>DASXAN010000648.1:0-2896 GCA_036406755.1 Gemmataceae bacterium | reverse complement strand
TGCTTGGGATTTGGGATTTCCACGTCAGTGGTGGTGGTGCTCGTGCGCGTACAGCCCGTGCTCGTGGCCGAACGTCGCCGCCAGCACTGCCGGCGTGATCGCCACCGGCGGCCCCTCGCACTGGATGCGGCCGTCCTTCAGGCACAGCACGTGGTGGGCGTGCTTGCTCACCATGTTCAGCTCGTGCGACACCAGGATGATCGTCACCCCCGTCTCGGCGTTCAGCCGGCCGAGCAGGTCGTAGAACCGCACCTGGTCCTTGAAGTCGATGCCCGCGGCCGGCTCGTCGAGCAAGAGCAGCTCCGGCTTCGGGTCCAGGGCCAGGGCCAACAGCACCCGTTGCAGCTCGCCGCCGGAGAGCTTCTCGACCGGCCGGTCCAGCACGTAGGTCGGGTCGGTGAACACGTGGCCGAGCAGCGTGACCATCCGGTCGTTGGCCCACTTGCCGACGCCGAAGAATAGCGGCCGGCGTTGCAGGGCCAGGCCGAGCAGGTCGCGGACGGTCAGCGGCAGCCGGGCGTCGATCTGGAGCCGCTGGGGGACGTAGCCGACGTGCTCCGGGGCCGGGTGCGTGTGGTCGTGGCCGCAGCGGAACTCGATCCGCCCGCCGGCCAGCGGCACTTCCTTGAGGATGGCCCGCAGGAGCGTCGTCTTGCCGGACCCGTTCAGGCCGATCAGGGCGGTCATCTGGCCGCGGGTGATGTCGGCGTTGACGCCCTGTAGGATCGGGGTGCCGCCCAACTCCACTTTCACATTGCGCAGCGTCACCAGGGCGTCGGTCATTTCAGGGCCCCGGCCAGGTTGTCCAGGTTGGCCCGCATGGTCCGCTCGTAGAAGTCCGGCGTCAGGGCGGCCGGGTCGGCCGTCTCCATCGGGTCGAGCACGACGAACGCGGCGCCCGCGACGCCTTTGGCGTGCAGTTCGGTCAGGATCACCGGTCCCGCCTGGTTCGCCTGGTACTGCGGCTCGACGGCGATCAGCTTGACCTCGTGGTCCCGGCACAGCTTGACCAGCTCCCTCAGCCGCTGGCCGCTCGGCTCCTGGCCGGGCAGGTCGATGACGCCCACGACCTCCGCCCCGAACGACCGGGCGAAGTACCGCATGGCGTCGTGCTGGGTCAAGAGGCGGGCCTTCTCGCTCTTGTTCCGGAGCATGTCCCTGCCCTCGGCCTGGAGCTGGAGCAGCCGGCCGGTCAGGGCGTCGGCCCGCTTGGCGTAGCCGTCCTTGTGGGCCGGGTCCGCCTCGGTGAGTGCGTCGCGGATGGCGCCGACCATGTGGACCGCCTCGGGGATGCCGAGCCAGACGTGCGGGTCGTGGGCGCCGTGCTCGTGCTTGTCGCCGTGGTCGTGGCCGTGCTCGGCGTGTTCGTGTCCGCCGGCGGCGAGCAGGTCGGCCTCCGGCACGCTCTCGCCGACCTCGACGGTCTTGAGTTTGGGGTTGCCGGCGGTCGCGGCCAGCCGTTTGCCGACGTCGTCGTCCAGGCCGAGGCCGTTGATGAGGAACAGGTCGGCCCGGCGGAGCTTGCGGGCGTCGGTCGGCTGGAACTCGTAGTCGTGCGGCCCCTTGGCGGTGAGCAGGGACTGGACCTGGGCGTCGTCGCCGGCGACCTGGGCGGCGAGGCTGTAGAGCGGGGGGAAGAAGGCGAGGACCTTCGGGCCGGGGCGGTCCTGCCAGCCGTCGCCGCCGCCGGCGCAGCCGGCGAGCGCGAGGAGGCCGGCGGCGAGGGCAACCGTGCCGAAACCGAGCGACCGGGTCATGGGCGGGCCTCCTGGCGGGTGAATACTTTGTATAACGGTTTCATACTAACAACCATGCCCGGCGGACGCAAGACGGGGCGATATACTATCGGCCGGCCGATCGGAGGATGTTGCAATGGCCGTTTCCGCCGACGAATCTCACCGGGAGATTGCGGGCCGGGAGCAGTCGATGGTCAGGCTCACGGCCGAAGATGCGACGGCCGAGGTGCTGCCGGGGCTGGGGTGCAACTGCGTCCGCTGGCAGGTCGGCGGCCGCGACCTGCTGTACTGCCCGCCGCTGGACGAGCTGGCCCAGCGGGCGACCCGCGGCGGCATCCCGGTGCTGTTCCCGTTTCCCAACCGCATCCGCGGCGGGCATTTCGTCTGGAACGGCCAGGAATACCAGCTGCCTCTGAACGATCCCGCCCAGAAGAATGCCATCCACGGCTTCGCGCCGCGGTCCGCCTGGCAGCTCCTCGGGACCGGCTCGAACACCGGCGGGAGCCGGCTCGACGCTGCCTTCGCCATCCCGGAGGCGTGGCCTGCCCCCGGCGTCCTCGAACTCCGAATCCGTCTTACGCCCGCGGCCTTGCGGTACGAGGCGCTGGTCCTCGGCCTCGACCGGCCGCTGCCTTTCGGCCTCGGCTACCACCCGTACTTCGCCGCCACGCCCGACTGCCGCGTGCAGACGCCGGCCCGCGCCCGCTGGGAGCTGGTGGACAGCCTGCCGACCGGCCGCCGGTTGCCGCTGGACGCCGACCACGACCTGCGCCAGCCGCGGCCGGTCGGCGACCTGACGCTCGACGACGTGTACACCGACTTCCCCGACACGCCGCTGGCGGCCGACGGGCTGGTCGAGCGCGGCCGGGTCGAGTACCCCGGGGCCGGCGTGCTGCGGGTGCGGACGTCGCCGGCGTTCCGCGAGCTGGTGTTGTTCACGCCGCCGCACCGCAAGGCCGTCTGCCTGGAGCCATACACCTGCCCGACGGACGCGATCCACCTGCAGGAGCGGGAAGACGTCGGCTGGCGGGTGCTGCCGCCGGGCGGGCGGTGGGAGGGGGTCGTGGAGTACGTTTGGGAGAGGATAACCTAACCCCCCGGCCCCCTTCCCGAAGCGGGAAGGGGGAGAACTGTCAAAAAGGCAGTGGGGGTGTAGGGTG
>DASXAN010000647.1:0-2936 GCA_036406755.1 Gemmataceae bacterium | reverse complement strand
CTTTCCCGGTTCGAAGATCGACGTGCAGATCCAGCCTCAATACCGCAACATGGCCGAAGGCCTCGCCCGCGAGCCGCGGGCAGTGGCCTATGCCGAAGCGGCCCTGCGACGATTGGGCCGCGAGCCCAAGCTCACCATCATCCGCGGCGGCACCGACGGCTCTCGCTTCACGGAGCTTGGCCTACCCACGCCCAATCTCTCCACTGGCGAGCACAACCCGCACTCGCCGCTGGAATGGACCTGCCTGGAGGAGATGCAGACCGCCGTGAAGGTATTAGTCGAGTTGGCGCAAGTGTGGGCCAAGGGTTAGCGACGCCTCGCAAGAGCCTACTCTGAACGCTTTCGCGAAGCGTTGCTAGACTGGTTTCATGTTGCGCAAACCCGTCGTCCTCATTACCGGCGCCTCGGGCGAGATCGGCCACGGCCTCATCACCCACCTCGCCCGCCAGGACGACCGGGCCGTTATCACCCTCGACCTCAACCCGCTCGATCGCGACCTGGCCGGGTCCGTCCGCCAGCAGTTCGTCGGCTCCATCCTTGACACGCAGCTGCTCGACCGCATCCTGGCCGAGTACGAGATCGACCGCGTCTTCCACCTCGCCGCCCTGCTATCCACCCGCAGCGAGTTCGCCCCGGTGGCGGCCCACCGGGTCAATGTCGAGGGGACGATGGCGATGCTAGAGTTCGCCCAGCGGCAGGGGGAGTCGCACGGCCGGCCGGTCGTGTTCCTGTACCCGTCGTCGATCGCCGCCTACGGCCTGCCCGACCCCGGGACCAAGGACCGGGCCGGCAAGGTGAAGGAAGACGACTTCAACCACCCGACCACCATGTATGGGTGCAACAAGCTCTACTGCGAGCTGCTCGGCGACTACTACGCCAAGCACTACAAGCAGTTGGCCGCGATCCCGCAGGTCGGCATGGTGGACTTTCGCTCGATCCGCTTCCCGGGGCTGATCTCGGCGGAGACGGTGCCGTCCGGCGGTACGTCGGACTTCGCCCCGGAGATGATCCACGCCGCCGCCCAGGGCAAGGCGTACGCCTGTTTCGTCCGGCCGGACACGCGCATCCCGTTCATGGCCATGCCGGACGCGGTGGAGGGGCTGTTGCGGCTGGCGGAGGCGCCGCGGGAGCGGCTGACGCGGACGGTGTACAACATCGGGGCGTTCAACCCGTCGGCGGCGGAGGTGGAGGCGATTGTGCGGGAGGCGTTCCCGCAGGCGGAGATCACGACGAGGGTGGACACGAAGCGGCAGGGGATCGTGGATAGCTGGCCCGCGGACGTGGACGACTCGGCCGCCCGGCGAGACTGGGGCTTCGCCCCGCGGTACGATCTGGACCGGGCGTTTCAGGAGTACCTGATCCCGACGATCGGGGAGCGGTACACTAAGTCATGATTCGGGTGCCATGCCCACGGCTTTGCGTGGGCATGGCAGCCGCCAGTTAACCTCCTCGCTCGGACTCAAGTACACGCGCGCTGAATGCGGTGGGATTCGAGAACGCCGAGCGTACCGCCGTCGCCCACTCCGGCGCGCCGATGGTAATCCCCACAACGGCCCGGCACTCGTCTTGAAATGCGTCGTCGGGGTAGGAGTTGAACAGCACGAACCAGAGCGCATCGGACAATGGCTCGTGGTCATGCCAAGTTGACATTGCGATTGGCCCGTTCGGCCGAAGTTCGTGGTCGGCCCTGTCAAATATGTCGTGAACGCGCTCGCAATCAGGCCCCCAGCAGCAGACGTAAACGCACCCGGCCCGGCCCAGCTTTCGGACCAAGGCAATCAGTTCATCATCGCTGACGCTTGTGGCGTCGCAGGCGATCAAAGCGACGAAGAATCGGCTCGACAACGGCCGCGCCGAGGGTACGTCGTCCGGGCGCCCGGCCTCAACGACGTACAACTCCCAGCCGGATATCGTCTCTGTTCCCACTCGATCCAGTTCTGCCATGCCCATGTGGTGCTTGCGACCAGTCCTAGATGATTCCGAGTTCTTTCCCCGCCTCCGCGAACGCCGCCGCCGTGCGGTCGATCTGCTCCGTTGTGTGCGCCGCCGACACCTGGATGCGGGTGCGGGCCTGCCCCTGCGATACCACTGGATAGCTGAACGCGATGACGTAAATGCCCCGCGTCAGAAGCGCGTCCGCCAGCTTCACGGCCAGCGCCGCGTCGCCGATCATCACCGGCAGGATCGGCGACTGGCCCGGCTTCACCGCGAACCCCGCCCCCTCTAGGGCCGACCGCAGCCGCTTCGTGTTCTCCCGCAGCCGGTCCCGCAGCTCGTTGCTCGCCGCCACCAGCTCGAACGCCCGCTTGGCCGCCATTGCGATCGACGGCGTCAGCGAGTTGGAGAACAGGTACGGTCGCGACCGCTGCCGCAGATAGTCCACGACCTCCTGCCGGCCCGTCGTGAACCCGCCGACCGCCCCGCCGAGAGTCTTGCCCAACGTGCTGGTGATGATGTCGATGCGGCCGAGCACGCCGAGTTGCTCGGCGGCGCCGCGGCCGGTCGGCCCGAGGTGGCCGGTGCCGTGCGACTCGTCGATCATCACTGCCGCGTCATAGCGCTCCGCCAGGTCGCAGACGCCCGGCAGCGGGGCCAGGTCGCCGTCCATCGAGAAGACGCTGTCGGTGGCGATCAGCCGCAGCCGGGCGCCGGCCGATTCCTTCAGGCAGCGCTCCAGGTCGCCGAGGTCGGCGTGCTTGTAGCGGTAGCGCTGCGCCTTGCACAGCCGGATGCCGTCGATGATGCTGGCGTGGTTCAGCTCGTCGCTGATGACCGCGTCCTCGTCGGCGAGCAACGTCTCGAACAGGCCGCCGTTGGCGTCGAAGCAGGACGTGTACAGGATGGCGTCGTCCTTGCCGTGGTAGCGGGCGATCGTCTGCTCCAGGTCGCGGTGTAGCTCTTGCGTGCCGCAGATGAAGCGCACGCTGGACAGGCCG
>DASXAN010000646.1:0-5280 GCA_036406755.1 Gemmataceae bacterium | reverse complement strand
CTGGAGCGGTTCCGGCGGGAGGCCCGGGCCGCCTGCGCCCTGAACCACCCGGCCGTCTGCACCCTGTACGACGTCGGCGAGCACGACGGCCGGCCGTTCCTGGAGCTGGAGTG
This sequence comes from Gemmataceae bacterium, assembly GCA_036406755.1. GTDB lineage: Bacteria > Planctomycetota > Planctomycetia > Gemmatales > Gemmataceae > DASXAN01. The sequence continues at coordinate 5,167 of DASXAN010000646.1, read as the reverse complement.
GGTGGACGGCCAGACGCTGCGGGCGGCGGCCGGGCCGCGGCCGGACCTGGCCCGGCTCGTGCCCCTGGTCCGGCAGGTGGCCGGGGCGCTGCGGGCGGCCCACGCCGCCGGCATCGTCCACCGCGACGTGAAGCCGGAAAACCTGATGGTCCGCCCGGACGGGTACGTCAAGGTGCTCGACTTCGGCGTCGCCCGGCTACTGCCGGGTCCGGCCGCCGCCGATCCGATCGCGGACACCGACCCGGGCACGCTCGTCGGCACCGTCCGGTACATGTCCCCGGAGCAGGCCCGGGCCGAGCCGGTCGGCAGCGCCGCCGACGTGTTCGCCCTGGGCATTGTGCTGTACGAGCTGGCCACGGGGCGACACCCGTTCGACGCCGGCAGCCGTCACGCCACGCTGCACGCGATCATGACCGAGCCGCCGCTGCCGCCGGCCCGGCTGAACCCGGAAATCCCGGCCGCCCTGGACGGGCTGATCGTGCAGATGCTGGCGAAGGACGCGCGGCTGCGGCCGACGGCCGCGGAGGTCGACGCCGCCCTGGCCGGCGCGGACGGCCCCCGTGGTACCGCCCCCGCCCCGGCCGCCCCCAGCACGGTCGTCGGCCGGGACCGGGAGCGGGCCGCTCTGCGGGCCGCCCTGGACGCGGCCGCGGCCGGGCGGGGGTCACTCGTGTGCGTCGCCGGCGAGCCGGGCATCGGCAAGACGACACTGATCGAGGACTTCTTGCGGGAGGTGGCGGACGGGTGTGGCACGGCCCGCGGCCGGTGTTCCGAGCGGCTCGGCGGGGCCGAGGCGTACCTGCCGGTCCTCGAAGCCCTCGACCACCTGCTCGGCGGCCCGGCCGGGGAGGCGGCGGCCCGGGCCCTGCGGGTGCTGGCCCCGGCCTGGTACGTCCGCGTCGCGCCGCCGGCCGCCGTCGATCCGACGCCGGCCGAGGACGTGCCCCAGGAGCGGCTCAAGCGGGAGTTGCTCGCCTTCCTCCGCGAGGCGTCCCGCCCGCGGCCGCTGGTCCTGTTCCTCGACGACGTCCACTGGGCCGACGCGTCCACCGCGGACCTGCTCGCCTACGTCGGTGCCCGCTGCGGCGACCTACCCGTGCTGATCCTGCTCACCTACCGGCTGACGGAGCTGCTCGTCGGCCCGCACCCGCTCGTCCCGGTACAGCTGGAGCTGCAACGGCACGGCGTCTGTCGGGTGGTGGCGCTCGGCTTCCTCGGCCCGGCCGACGTGGACCGCTATTTGGCGTTGGCGTTCCCGGGCCACGACTTCCCGCCGGACTTCGCCGCCCTGGTCCACGCCCGCACGGAGGGCAACCCGCTCTTCCTGGTGGACCTGCTCCGCTACCTGCGGGACCGCGGGGTGATCGCCCCGGCCGGCGACGGGTGGGCCCTGGCCCGGGCCGTGCCGGACCTGCACAGCGACCTGCCCGAGTCGGTCCGCAGCATGGTCCGCACGAAGCTCGCCCTGCTCGGCACGGCGGACCTGCGGCTGTTGTCCGCGGCCTCTGTGCAGGGGACCGAGTTCGACTCGGCGGTCGTGGCCCGCGTCCTGAAGCTGGACCCGGCGGACGTGGAAGAGCGGCTGGAGCCGCTGGACCGGGTGCACGGGCTGGTGCGGCTGCGGCGGGAGCAGGAGTTCCCGGACGGGACGCTGTCGCTGCGGTACCAGTTCGTCCACGGGCTGTACCACGAGGTGCTGGCCGCGGCGCTGCAGCCGACGCGCAAGGCGGCCTGGAGCGCGGCGGCGGCGGCGGCGCTGGCGGACCTGCACGGCGACAACGCCGCGGCGGTGGCCGGCGAGGTGGCGCTGCTGTATGAGGCGGCCCGCGACCCGGCCCGGGCCAGCGACGCCTTTCTCCAGGCGGCCCGCAACGCCGTCCGCGCGACCGCCCACCGGGACGCGGTCGGGCTGGCCCGGCGGGGCCTGCGGTTGCTGGCCGGCCTGCCGGAAACCCCGGACCGGGACGCCCGCGAGCTGGCCCTGCAGATGGCCCTGGGCCTGCAACTGCAAATCACCGAGGGGTACGCCGCCCCGGCGGGGCGGGCGGCGTACGAGCGGGCCCGGGAGTTGTGCCAGCGATCCGGCGAGGCCCGGCTCCTGTTCCCGGTGCTCTGGGGCCTGTGGCTCGATTCGAAGGCGCGGTCCGACCTGCCGGCGGCCAAGTTACTCGCCGGCGAGCTGGCCGCGCTGGCCGACGAACTCGGCGACCCGGCGCTGGTGTCGCAGTCGCACCAGGCGTCCGCCGTCACCACCCTGTGCCTGGGCGAGCCGGCCGCCACGGTCGGGCACATGGAGCGGGGCGTGGCCCTGTACGACCCGCAGCGGCACGGGTTGCACACGGACGTCTTCGGCCACGACCCCGGGGTCGCCTGCCGGGCGTTCGGGGCGGTGGCCCTGTGGCTGCTCGGGTTCCCGGACCGGGCCCTGCACGAGAGCGGTGAGGCCGTCCGCCTCGGCCACGAACTATCCCAGCCGAACACGCAGGCGCTGGCCCTGCACTTCGCCGCCATGCTCCGCCAGTTCCGCCGCGAGCCGGTCGCCGCCGGCGTGCTCGCGGAGCTGTCCGCGGCGATCGCGGCCGACCAGGGGTTTTCGTTCTGGCACGCCGGCGGGACGGTCCTCCGCGGCTGGGCGGCGGCCGTCGGCGGCGACCCGGCGGGCGTCGAGCTGGTGCGGGACGGGCTGGCCGCCTGGCGGGCGACCGGGAGTGTGACCTACGAAACCTACTTCCTCGGCCTGCTGGCGGAGGTGTTGGGCCGACACGGGTACACCGCCGAGGCCCGGCGGCTGGTGGATGAGGCGCTGGCACTGGCCGGCCGCACGTCCGAGGGATTGTTCGCGGCGGAGTTGCACCGCCTCCGCGGCGAGTTCCTGCTGGCCGGCGGCGACGCCGTCGGCCGGTCGCGGGCGGAGGGCTGTTTCCGCGAGGCACTGGCCACCGCCCGCCGACAGGGGGCGCGGTCGCTGGAGTTGCGGGCCGCGATGAGTCTGGCGCGGCTGCTGGCCGGACGCGGACAGGCGGACGAAGGCCGGCGGCTGGTCACGGAGGCGGTCGCCCCGTTCACAGAGGGATGGGACACGCCGGACCTGCGGGATGCCAGAGCGTTCCTCGCGTAGCCGGCTACTTCTTCTCCGCCGCGTGCTGCTTCGCCAGGGCGGACAGCTTTTCCTTGACCGCGGCCAGCGCCGGGTCGTCGGCCAGGTTTTTCATCTCGTGCGGGTCGGCCTGCTCGTCGAACAGCATCGCCCCACCCGCGCCGCCGCCGTACTCGGCGTAGCGGTAGTGATCGGTCCGCACGGCCACGCCGACGAGCCGGTTGGTGTTGCCGGCCACGGTGTACGCCGGGTGGTCCCATTCCGCGGCCGGGTCGTTCAACAGCGGCACAATGCTCCGACCGTCCAGGCCGGCCGGGGTCGGCAGGCCGCACAGCTCGCACAAGGTCGGGTACAGGTCGAGCGTCTGGACGACCCGCGGGCAGACCTTGCCGTTGCCCTTCGCCCCGGGGGCGGCGACGATCAGCGGCACCCGCGCCCCGACCTCGTACAGCGAGCCGTGCTTGGCCCACTTGCCCTTCTCGCCGAGGTGGTAGCCGTGGTCGCCCCAGAGGACGATCACCGTCTTGTCCCGCAGCCCCAGCGCGTCCAGCTCGGCGAGCACCCGGCCGACGTTCCAATCGACCCACGACGTGGACGCCCAGTAGGCCCGCTTCATCTCCTTCGCCTGCTCCGGCGTGGCCTCACGGCGGATGAACAGGTCGCCGTTGGGAGTGATTGACTGCTTGGGCAACCCGGGCGGGGCGGCCGGCGTCGGCGCGAAGTCCGGCGGCAGCGGCACGTCCTTGGGGTCGTACAGGTCGAAGTACGTCTTCGGCGCCGTCGGCGGGCTGTGCGGCCTGGACAGACCGAACGCCAGAAAGAACGGACCGTCCTTGTGCTTGCGGAGGTAGTCGATCGCCTTGGCGGCCGACTTGTAGTCGCCGTGCGACTCGCCGTCGCCGTCGAGGACGACCCAGCGGTCGGACTGCTGCTGGCGGTTGGCCGGCCGCTGCGGCGTGAACCGGGCCCCCTCGAAGTTCCGCTTCTCGCCGCCCTCGGTCCAGGCGCCAGTGTCGTCGATGCCGCCGTGGAACACCTTGCCGGTGCGGAGCGTCGGGTAGCCGTGTTGCTTGAAGTACTTCGGCAGCGTGACCCAATCCGGGTGGGCGGCACCGAACCAAGTGGTGTTGTCGAGCACGCCGGTATGGATGGGGTAGCGGCCGGTCAGCAGCGACGTGCGGGACGGGTTGCACAGTGGGAACTGGCAGTACGCCCTGTCGAACCGGACGCCGGCGGCGGCCAGCTTGTCGATGTTCGGGGTCTTGATGCCGGCGACGCCGTAGCAGCCGCACTCCGGCCGCAGGTCGTCGATGAAGATGAACAGGACATTGGGCCTGGCCGCGTCGGCGGCGTGAGCCGGGGCGGCGTACGCGGCGAAGGCACAAGCGAGCAACAGGCGGCGGGTCATGGAATTCCTCGGCCCCGATTGACGACGAAGTTGTTGAATCCGTACCGGTCTTAACGCCGAAGGCGTTGCATCTCAGAGCCCGGGATCGCGCAGCGCACCCCGGGACCACGACACGCACCCCCACAGCCCTACCCCGAAGCGGTTGGATCACCGCGCTTATGACCGTTGATCCGACCCCTTCGGGGTAGAGCCGGGTTACGGTTTCTTACCCGGGGTGCGCTGCGCGCCCCCGGGCTCTGAGATACAACGCCTTCGGCGTAACAATCCAGACGCACTCACTGTTCACCCCAGACCTTCGGCGACTGGAAGTCCTTCGCCTTGGGCCGCTGCTTCGGCGGCACCTGCTGCTTCGCATACGCGTCCAGCCGGGCGCGGAGCTCCTTCACCTTTTCCGGCATCGTCGCAGCGAGGTTGTTCTTCTCCGACAGGTCGTCAGCCAGGTTGAACAGCTCGACCGCCTCCCTGCCGGCCCGCCGGGCCGCCGCGCCGTCCTCGGCGTCCTGGCCGCGGCCGCCGTTGACGACCAGCTTCCAGGCGCCGACGCGGATGGCCCCGGAATTCGGCGTGACGTTGTTTAGAATCTCTTCGTGCGGTGACGGCTTGCCCTCGGCGATCGTCGCCCAGGCGTCCTTGCCGTCCGGCGGCAGCGGCTGGCTCGGCGA
>DASXAN010000645.1:0-2251 GCA_036406755.1 Gemmataceae bacterium | reverse complement strand
TGGCTGTACTGGCGTGATGGCGCTGGCCGGCGCCGGCGTCACGCGCCGGACTTGTTCGCCCGGATGGCCGGCGGTTCCGGCGTGGTCATCGACGTGCGTCCCGATGACAGGATCGAGGAGAAGGACGCGGAGGCGTTCGCTGCCATGGCGGATGCGTGCGGGCTGGCCGGGTGGGGCTTCAGGAGGGCGGGTGTCCCGGATCCGGTGCTGACGGCGAACGTCACGTGGCTGGCGCGTTACCGTCATCCGCGGTGCGGGGGCCCGCCGGGCCTGGCCGGTCGGCTCCTGGGGATCTTCGCCGAGGCGGTCCCGCTGATGGCCGGGGCTGCCGCCGCCGGCGACCCGATCGCGGTCCTGCCGGCCTTGTTCCACCTGATGTGGCGGCATGAGCTGACTGCGGACCTGGCGGCCAGGATGGCCGCGGGGACCCTTGTCGTCGCCGGCGCGGCTGCGGGCGGTGGCCGGTGACCGGGCGGCCGGGCGTTCTCGGCATCGGGGACCGGGTCCGGTTCAGCGGCCGGGACCAGGTGGTGATCGGGGTGTCCGGGACGCTGGTCCGGATGGCCGACACCGCTGGCGAGGTCACTGCCGTGACCGTGTCCGCGCTGCTGGCCGGCGGGGATTTCGCCGTGCTGGGTGCCCGGCCCCGGCCCGGGATGCCGCAGGTCTCGGTGCTCGGGGAGCTTCGTTCGGAGGCCGTGGACGAGGCACGGTGGTGGGAACGGCACATCGTCGAGGTGCTGACCGGGGTGCCGCCGGGCGCAGGAGCGGGGACGGTCCCGCGGCCGGAGTACGACCCCGCGGTGGTCACGCTGACCCGCCGGGAGCAGGCCAAGGCCGCCGAGCTGACGGCCGCCGGGCACCCGGTCACGGCGAGCGCAGTCGCCAAGCGCCGCCGGCGTTACCAGGAGCGGGGCCTGGCCGGCATGGTCGATTACCGGGCACGGCGGCGGATGCCGCCGCACGGCCGGGCCGATGCCGCCGTGGTCGCGGCCATGCGGCAGGCGATCGGCGAGGCGGCCGGGGACTCGACGAGGACGGCGGCGTTCGTGTTCCGGCGGTCCAGGGAGATCCTCGCCGGGGGCGGCGGCGAGACGGGGACGCTGCCGTCGGAACGGACCCTTTACCGCCTGTTCGGCCGGCTGGAGGCGGGCCGTCACACGACCGGGTCGGCGAGCACCCGCCGGTCGCTGGCCGCCCGTCCCGAGGGGCCGTTCGGGCAGGTGCCCGCGGCTGCGCCCGGCGATGTGATGCAGATCGACTCGACGCCGCTGGACGTCCTGGTCCGCCTGGACAACGGGATTCCCGACCGGGTGGACCTGACCGGGATCATCGACGTCGCGACCAGGACGGTGACCGCGGCCGTGCTGCGGCCCACGACGAAGTCGGTGGACGCGAGCGTGCTGCTGGCCCGGACCGTGACCCCGGAGCCGATGCGGCCGGGCTGGCCGCAGGCCATGCGGATGGCGGCGTCCGCCCTGCCGTTCCGGCGGATGCTCAGCATCGACGAGCGCCTAGAGCATGCCGCGGCCCGCCCGGTGATCATTCCCCAGGCGATCGTCGTCGATCACGGCAAGGTGTTCGTCTCGGAGTCGTTCAAGGCGTCCTGCGCGTTCTTGGGCATCAGCTTCCAGCCCGCCCGCAAGGCCACCGGGACCGACAAGCCGCACATCGAGAGGATGCTGGGGTCGGTGGCGACGATGTTCGCCCAGTACGTGTCCGGTTATACCGGGCGGAGCCCGGAATACCGCGGCCGCGGTGTCGAGAACAACGCCGTGTGGTCGCTGCCCGAGCTGCAGGACCTGCTGGACCAGTGGCTCATCGCGGAATGGCAGAACCGGCCGCATGACGGGCTCCGCGACCCGCTGCACCCTGGGCGGGCGTTCAGCCCGAACCAGAAGTACGCCGCCCTGATCGAGACCGCCGGGTACGTGCCGCTGGCCCTGTCACCCGATGACTACATCGAGCTGCTTCCCGCGACCTGGCGGGCGGTGAACGCCTACGGCATCAAGATCAGCCGCCGCGTCTATGACGGGAAGGAGCTGAACCCGCTGCGGATGCAGCATTCCGGGGTCACCGCCCGCAAGGGGCTGCACGAGGTTCACTACGACCCCTACGACATCTCCCGGGTCTGGGTCCGCGACCACCAGAACGGCGGCTGGATCACCGTGTTCTGGACCCAGCTGCACCGGGTCGCGGCCCCGTTCGGGGAACTGGCCTGGGACCACGCCCGCAAGCTGATGCCCGCCGC
>DASXAN010000644.1:0-1912 GCA_036406755.1 Gemmataceae bacterium | reverse complement strand
CCTGCACCGCCACGAGCTGGTCGGTCGCCTCCCGGAACCGGCCGCGGAGAATCAGGTCGCGGGCCTGACCGGGCTGCGACAGCAGCGTAACCCGGCCGATGAACGCGGCCTGCACCTGGTTGCGCGGCTCGCCATGCAGATCCCGCAGGAACGGCGGCAGCAGGTCGAACGGGATGCGCTCGGCATAGTACCGCTCCAGCCGGCGGCGGCCGGGCGGGGCCGCGTCACCGCCACCCTCGGCGGCCGGCAGGAAGGCGAATAGCAGCCGCGGCAGGGCGTCCACGACCGGCGGGCACCACAGCTTGACCGGCGGGGCGTCCGGGCCGGCGACCGCCTTGCGGAAGCGGTCGCGCTCGCCGACCGGATCAGCCGTCAGGCGGGCCGTCCCCTCGGGCAGCAGCCCCTGGAGAAACCGCATCCGCGGCGCCAGCGCGGACAGTGGGGCCGTGACCAACAGCTCGGCCTTCTTCGCCCGGTCGGCCGTCACGTCGTACGGCGCCTTCGGGTCCAACGCCAGCGGCTTGAACGGGTCGGCGACGCTGCGGGCCTGTGTCAGCGTCAGTATGCCGTTGCCGTCCGGGCCGGGCAGCGGCAGACCGAGCCGGGCGTCAAACAGGTGGACCTGCCCGTCGGCCAGCACGCCGACGGCCCAGACGGTTTCCGGGCCGCCGCCGTCGCCGACCAGGGCGGCGTCGAGGCCGAGCTGCCGGAGCAGGGCGTGGAGGACGTATGCCCGCTCGACCGAGGTGCCGGTGCCCCGAATGGCGGCGAATCCCGTCGGGGCGGCCGGCCCAGTCGGGTCCGTGAGGCGGAGGTTGCGGGCCACCCAGGCGACCGCCGCCCGTCCGCGATCGACAGGCGGAAGCTGATCCACGTCCAGCGAGCGGGCGATGTCGCGGAACAGCAGCGTCTCGTCGAGATAATAGGAATCGACCGGCGTGAACTCCGCCCGACCGACCTCGGCCACCTCCTCGGGGCGGAGTGTGAAATCGGATTGCAGTAGCGACCGCTCGGCGGCGGACAACGGCGCCGGCCGGCGGTCGGCGGCGGCCCGTGCGAGGTAGTTGTTGAGCTGGTCCACCAGCCGGCGGGCCGTCTGCTGGTCGGCGGACTTGCGGAGTTCGTCGCGAACGGTGTCCGCGATCTCGTCGGCGGGGTCGGCCGCCTTGCCGGCGGTTAGGGTGGGGGCGGTGGTGGGGCGGCTGCCGCAGCCGATGAGGGCGACGATCAGCCCGGCGGCGAGCCAGCGTCCGAGGCGGGCGGGGACCGGGGGAGTGCCGGCGCGGGTCATCGTGCGGTCTCGGTGGCCGCCCCGACCTGGTCGAGCGCCGCGCGCAGCGCCAGGAGGACGCGGACGAACTCCGGGAAGTCGGCCAGCGGCAGCGTGTTGGGGCCGTCGCTCAGCGCCTCGTCCGGCCGCGGGTGGGTTTCCAGGAACACCCCGTCGCAGCCGGCGGCCACCGCCGCCCGGGCCAGGTAGGGGATCATCCGCCGGTCCCCGCCGGTGCGAGTCCCGAGTCCCCCCGGCATCTGTACGCTGTGGGTGGCATCGAAGATCACCGGGCAACCCAGCTCCTGCATCCACGGGATGGCCCGCATGTCGTTGACCAGCATGCCGTAGCCGAACGTCGTCCCCCGCTCGGTGAGCAGTAGGCGGTCGTTGCCGCACTCCCGCACCTTGGCGACGACGTTCTTCATGTCCCACGGGGCCATGAACTGGCCCTTTTTGACGTTCACTGGTTTGCCGGTCCGCCCGGCCGCGAGGATCAGATCAGTTTGCCGGGCCAGGAACGCGGGAATCTGGATCAGGTCGATCACCTGGGCGGCCGGCTCGATCTGGTGCACCTCGTGGACGTCCGTGGTCACGGGCAGGCCGGTCTCGCGCTTGACCGCCTCCAGGGTCCGCAGGCCC